>JAGYML010000023.1 GCA_018400615.1 bacterium
TATATAAAGTATATCAAAAAACGCTTTCATATTCAAGGTGAAACGTAAACGCTTTTTTAAAGACGGTATCCTTTGAAATTAGGCCCTAAATAACGTACAATGGTGGTATTGAAAAAATAGTAAGTATGATATAATGGTATTGATTGTAAAGAGGGTGGTCGAATGGAAACAATCCAAATCGCCATTGATGGACCCGCAGGAGCAGGCAAAAGCACTATTGCGAAGCGCCTCGCCGATCATTTAGGCTTTGCTTATCTTGATACCGGCGCCATGTATAGGGCTGTCACATGGAAAGCCATGAAACTCAATGTGGACTTGGAAGACGAAGAAGCTTTCGGCTTTCTTTCACAGACGCGATTTGATTACATAAAAGGATCCTTGACACTGGACGGAGAACCACTGGGTGATGAAATCCGTTCAAGAGAAGTGTCCAACAACGTATCACTGGTATCGTCGCACCAATCGGTGCGTGAAACACTCGTCAAACGCCAACAGAGACTCGCAGACAATTTGAATGTCGTCATGGATGGACGCGATATCGGTACCCATGTATTACCCGATGCGGACTTCAAGTTTTTCCTGACCGCCAATGTTGCCACTCGTGCTCAAAGACGGTTCAAGGAAAATGTCAAAAGAGGCATCCACATTCCATTGGAAGATTTAAAACAGGAAATCATCAAACGGGACGAGTTCGATTCGAACCGAACCATCAGTCCCTTAAAACCAGCTTCAGATGCCATAGTCATTGACTCATCCAATATGACTATAGATGAAGTGATTAATACCATCGAAGTGAAAGTCAGAGAGGAAGATTCAAATGGATTCAATTAATCTTAAGAACATTCAGGAAGGTCAAACTGTAAAAGGTACGGTCTATCAGGTCAAAGACGATGAAGTCATCGTTGACATTGGCTATACTACCGAGGGGACCATCTATTTAGACAATTTGACACGTCAAAATGTAGCATCCGCAAAAGAAGTAGTCAAAGAAGGTGACGAAATCGAAGCGGTCGTCAAGAAAAAAGATGACGAAGCCGGTGTTGTGTTACTTTCAAGACTTGAATTGGAAGAAAGAGAAATTTTTGAAGATTTACAAACAAAATTTGACAACGACGTAGTATTCGATGCCGTCGTCAAGGAACACAATAAAGGCGGACTTGTCGTGAAAGCTTTCGGGTTTGACATGTTTATGCCTGCCCGCGAAGTTCAGGAAGGGTATACTGAGAACCTGAAGGATTTTGTCGGGAAAACCCTGCAAGTCAAAATCATCGAAATCAGTCGCAAGAAAATAGTCGTATCACACAGAGCCGTTCAAAAGGCCCTTCAAAAAATAGAAAAAGACAAAGAACTTGAAACACTGAATTTAGGCGACATTAAAAAGGGTACAGTGTCAAAACTCATGCCTTATGGTGCTTTCATCCGTTTTGATCAGGTTGAAGGGTTGCTTCACATTTCAGAAATGTCTCACCACCGTATCAAACAACCGTCTGATCTTCTAAAAGAAGGCGATGAGATTGAAGTTAAAATCATCGAGGCCAAAGGCAAAAAACGTGGCCTATCACTGAAGGCTCTTCAAAAAACTCCTTGGGAAAAATTCGCAGAAGAACACAAAGTCGGCGAAAAAGTCACAGGGAAAGTCGTCAAGAAAATGCAATTCGGCATTTTGGTCGAAGTGGAAAAAGATGTCGCCGGCATCATCAACAAAAGCGACTATTCATGGGATCCACGTTTCAACCTCGCAGGCAATGTAAATGTCGGCGATGAAATCGAAGCGCAAATCCTTTCCATCGATCCTAAAAAGGGTCGCATGCAACTGTCCAAGAAACACCTCGAATACAACCCATGGGACGATGTGAAAGTCAAAGTCGGCGAAGTCGTATCGGGTGAAGTCGCCAAGATTCAATCGAACGGTGCACTGGTTGAAGTCAACGGTGTCTATGGATTCCTCCCTATCGGAGAAATCAGTGAAGAACACATCGCCAACGTTGAAGACGCTCTCAAAGAAGGCGATGTCATCAATGCGAAAGTCCTCAAATTCTCTCGCAAGGACTGGCAAATGGTGCTTTCCAAAAAACAACATGACGCGGAAAAAATCCGTGACGAATACAAAAAACATCTCAAGAGCGAAAACAAGGATGACCAATCTCAAACCCTTGGTGAACTCTTTGCAGACAAATTCAAGAACATGAAAAAATAGTAGGTGATTGCCATGATACCAACTGTTGCCGTTGTCGGTAGACCCAATGTAGGGAAATCGACACTGTTCAACCGCATCATCGGTCAAAGGCTTTCCATAACGGATGAGACCCCCGGTCTTACCCGTGATAGGATCTATGCCCGCGCTGAGTGGCTTACGCGTACATTCAATATTGTAGATACCGGGGGCATCGATTTTGACGATGCCCCTTTTGTACACGATATAAAAGCCCAAACCGAAATAGCCATAGACGAAGCGGATGTCATCATCTTCACCGTCGATGTGAAAGTCGGCGTCACAGAAGAAGACGCCATGGTTGCCCGCATGCTTTACAAAGCGGAGAAACCCGTCATTCTCGCTGTCAACAAGGTGGATGACATCCTTCTTAAGAATGCCCTTTATGAATTTTACGCACTTGGCCTGGGTGATCCTTACCCAGTCAGTGCCGCTCATGGGGTTGGCCTCGGGGATGTCTTGGATGAAGTCATCAAAAGCTTTCCTGAAATGCCTGAAGAACCGTATGATGAAGATACGATTCGTCTTTGTCTCATCGGCAGGCCCAACGTCGGTAAGTCCACTCTCATGAACACCTTGATTGGTGAAGAAAGGGTGATAGTCAGTGAAATTGAAGGGACCACGCGCGATGCCATTGACTCTGTATTCACCAAGGATGACCAGGAATACGCCATCATAGATACCGCAGGTCTCAGAAGACGTGGAAAAGTTTATGAAAAAGCTGAAAAATACAGTGTCCTAAGGGCCATGAGTGCCATTGAAAGAAGTGACATCGCCCTTGTGTTGATTGATGCCGAAGTCGGTATCATCGAACAGGATAAAAAGGTTGCAGGTTACGCTTTTGAAGCCGGCAAAGCCGTCATTATCATTGTCAACAAATGGGACAGCATTGAAAAAGACAACCATACAATGAACAAATGGGAAGATGAAATACGTGCCCATTTTCAGTTTTTGACCTTCGCACCGATTATATACCTCTCGGCGCTTACCAAATCAAGGGTCTCCACGCTTTTCCCAGTTATCAATACCGTATTTGACAACTATACCAAACGCGTTAAAACCAGCGTCTTGAATGACGTCATCAATGATGCCGTTCACCTCAATCCGCCAAAAAGTCATAATGGTGGAGTCATCAAAGTCTATTATGCCACCCAGGTGGATGCACGCCCACCGACATTTGTTTTATTCGTCAACAACATCGACTGGATGCACTTTACCTATAAACGCTACATGCAAAATCAAATTAGAAAAGCCTTCGGATTCGAAGGGTCTCCCATCAATATCATCCTAAGGAGACGTGACTGATATGAACATAAGCGTATTTGGCGGAGGTTCCTGGGGTCTAGGACTTTCCAAAGTACTTTCCGACAATGGGCACGACGTCCTTGTTTATGACGTGAACGAAAAGATCGTAGAGAAAATCAACACCTTGCATATATGCATTCAACTCAATGAATACATTCCTGAAAACATCAAAGCCACCACTGACATAAAAAAAGCGCTTGATCACAGTGACACCCTGCTTTTCGTCATTCCGACAAAAGTCGTGAGACCCGCGATAAGAAGCATGCTGCCCCATCTTGAGAGTCCCAAGACATTCATCAATGCAGCCAAGGGATTGGAACCGAAAACATTCCTTAGAATTTCACAAATCTTTGAGGAAATGATTCCTATAGCATTCTTTAAGGATTTTGTCGCCCTAAGTGGGCCCTCACATGCAGAAGAGGTCATCAAGGGCATGACCACACTTGTTACGAGTGCCTCAAAGAACAACGATGCGGCACACTATGTACAGAAGCTGTTCCACAACCAAACTTATTTCAGAGTCTACTCATCCACCGACATAGAAGGCGTGGAACTCGGAGGCTCACTCAAGAATATTTTTGCACTTGCTGCGGGGATTCTCCGTGGACAAGGTCTTGGAGACAATGCTGTGGCAGCTCTGATGACGCGGGGACTCGTTGAAATGGGTAAAATCTATGAAGTGCTTGGCGCTTCAAAGGATACCTTGATGGGGTTATCGGGCATCGGGGATTTGATTGTGACTTGTACCTCCGAACATTCCAGAAACTTCCAAGCCGGGTTAAAAATCGGAAAAGGCAAAGACTTGAACGCTGTCCTCGATTCCATGACCATGGTCGTAGAAGGTGCGCGAAGTGCGGAAGCGGCTTACCTGCTTTCACAGGAGAAAAACCTTGATACTCCGATTATAGATTCAGTATATGACATCATATTCAAAAGAATTTCACCCACAGAAATCATGGGACGCCTGCTCAGCCGGGTCTCAAAAGAAGAAAAAAGACCCTGATTTTATTAAAAAAGCCTTATTTTTCCCTCTAATTGGCGATATTTCCTTGCAAAGGGCCAAATCAGTTGATATAATGACCTTAGTTCAAATAAATAAGGAGGGTTTTAAAACATGAACAAGACAGAATTGGTAGCAAAAGTTGCAGATGCTTCAGGACTTACTAAAAAAGATGCAGAATCAGCATTAAGCGCAACACTTAATGCCATCCAGGAGTCCCTTGAAAAAGGTGACAAAGTTGTACTTACTGGTTTCGGAACCTTCGAAGTTAGGGAAAGAAAACCTCGCGTAGGCCACAACCCTAGAACTGGTGAATCAATCTCCATTCCTGCACAGAAATCTCCAGCATTCAAAGCAGGAAAAGTTCTCAAAGAAGCAGTTAGATAATTTTTTTACCGGACGAAAAATGCCATAGCGATATGGCATTTTTTTTTGGTTTGTGGTACGCTTACCTTAAAGGTGATACTATGAGTAAAACTCCAATACCCGACATCAATATCCAAGCACTAAAAGCCGACGACCCAGCCACAATCATTGAAGGGTCACTTGACCATGTCGATGGGAAAAATCAGACCCTTCTTTTTTATGCCGTTCGCCAAAAAGCGCCTGAGGTGCTGGCAAAAATCATCAATTCCATGGACGTCAATCATCAAAACGCCTTTGGAGACACGCCTCTGCATATTGCGGCTTCAATTGGCAATATTGATGCGTTGGAGAAGCTTTTGGAGTGTGGGTGTGATTATACCCTTAAAAATAAAAAAGGCCTGACACCTTTGATGGAAGCCGCAAGGAAAGGCGCTGCTCAATCTGTTGAAACGCTTCTTTCAAAAGGCATTGACTTGAAAGAGACGGATAAATTCGACAATACCGTGCTTTTTTACGGGGTCCAAAGCAATGCTCCGGCTATTGTCGATACCCTCATTGAACATGGGGCGGACCCCTATGTTTTGAATCAAAGACGTGAAACGCTTCATCAATACGCCGCTCAGCATGCGAGCCTTTCCATGGTAGAGACACTTGAGAGACACAAAGTTCCTCTTTACCTACCGAGTGATTACCGTGAGACCCCTTTGCATCATGCTGCTAAAAAAGGCAAAGCCGATCTGGTGAAGTACTTTTTGAAACGCGGACTCTCACCCGACAGGATGGATAGTTTTCAAATGACACCCAAGGCTTACGGACAGGCTTACGGTGATATTGAAATGCTTTTTACACGGTTTGACAACGCATTGGATATGGAAAAGGCACTGAATGCTCATCCTTTGTCAAAGGCTCTTAGAAACGGTCACTTTGAAGTCGCAAACGTGTTAATCAAGGAAAACAAGACATTGAATGCCAAGGATCCTTACTTCAATCGCCCCATATTCTACACTTTGATTTATAAACAAAAAGCCCTTTATGACGCCCTTGTGAAAAAAGATATCCAACTTACTGATATTGATTTTCACGGGCATGATGCAGCTTTTTATTTGGAACTTCTAAAATTGAATTGGTAAACAAAAAAGGCAATCATTTTTGAGATGATTGCCTTTGCTTTATAAGGATAGAAGACTTAGTATGGAAAATATGTTCAGTGCTCCGTGAACGGCGATGGGAATGAATATCATCTTCGAGGAATAGTAATAGATGAATCCGAGAATGATACCCAGTCCGAAGTAGGGGGCGAGACTTATGACATTGGTCAGTTCACCGGTTACATGAATCAATCCGAAGAGCAGGCCACTGCCTATGATGGCGACTAAGTTTCCGAACTTCTTGTGAATCAGTCCGTAAACGCCTTTTCTGAACACGATTTCTTCGGCAATCGGTGCTAAAATACCTGCAAAGATTGCGAGGGCGATGAGATCAAATGTTCTGCCATCCATCAACATTTCCAAGGATGCCTGGTTTTGGCTTGAGAGTTCAAAATCAAGGACAGTGAAGGCTGTGTTGATGAACATATTCATCGACAGCATCAAGAATATACCAAGCAGTACAAAGCCCAGGGATTTTCGCCAGTTTTTCTTGAAATAAAGCCACTGGTTCTTGAATAGGTAGATTCTTGCAAAATGAAATAAAAGCAATGTGAGACTCAAATACCAAAATAGATTCAATCCGGCGGAAAAGGATTGAACGTTGGCATCGGTTTCAAATATTTCTGGAAAGATCACGAAGGCTCCGATTTGTAAAAGCGGTACGAGTGCGAAAGTGAAGACGTAAATCAACACAATTCCCTTATTCAGAGAATTGAACAGTTTTTTAAGTGACATTTTCCACCCTCCTTTGAAAATCATTATACCATAACGCTAGATTTTGTGAAATAAAAACAATCCATCAAGCCGTTTAATCTTTGTAATAGGGTGGAATCATGATAAAATGAAGTATATTGAAACCCCTATCCATGGGAGGCGTTTATGAAAAGAATTGTCATTGCAAGCCAGAATGAAGATAAGATTTCTGAAATCCGCAATCCTTTGACCGCACTTGGGTATGAAGTGTATTCGCTATTGGACTTCGATATACCCGATATTGAAGAAACAGGGAAAACCTTGCGAGAAAATGCGCGAATCAAGGCGCATGCCGTTCGTAAAATCACGGAATACACGGTCCTTTCAGATGACTCCGGTTTGGAAGTCGATGCCCTTCATGGTGCACCAGGCGTTCACTCCAAAAGGTTTTCTGATTCTACAATGGATGAAGACAACAACGAATTGCTTCTGAAAAAGATGGAAGACAAGGAACAACGGTCTGCCACATTCAAAACCGTTATGGTCCTGCTTTTCAACGATGAGCGAGAATACAGCTTTGAAGGTTCATTGCACGGCTACATCCATACCCGCCAGGAAGGTGAGCATGGATTTGGGTATGACAGTGTGTTTATTCCTGTGGGGCACTCACAAACACTTGCTACACTGGGCCCGGAGACCAAGGATAGAATCTCGCATCGACGCAGAGCTTTGAGAGAAGTTGTGAATTTTCTCAAAGACATTGCGTAACCATGACTTATGGCACACCTTCATAAGGAGGATATTGCATGGACAACCTCAAAGAACAACTTGAAACCGCAATGGCTAAGAATCATAAGAACAGGTCGGTTGAACTTGTATCCGATGCACTGGAAAACGGGCTGTCACCACTTGAATTGTACGAGTCAGTGATCACACCAATCATGCATGGCATTGACTGTGACTCCAATGATTATGATTGCATATGGCATGAACACCAGATGACGTCCATTGCAAGAACACTGATCGAAATGGCCTATCCTTACGTCATAAAACAAAAGACTCGGTCTTTTGACAAGCATGTGCTTGTGGCCTGTCCAAAGGATGAGTACCACGAACTTGGGGCCATTATCGGGACGCATATGCTATCTTTTTATGGGTTTGAAACCACCTATACGGGAGCTGACACGCCTCAAGAAACCCTGTTGAGTGCGCTTAAAAATCTCAAAGTCGATTATCTGGTAGTCAGTGTTTCCAACGTCTACCATCTTTTTGAAGTGAACCGCATGCTCAAAGCAGTGTCTGATGCCTATCCGGATGTCACCTTAATCGGAGCGGGTCGCGGTTTTGAAACGCACAAAAGCCAGGTCAAAGACAAAGTCCGCTACATAATAACAGATAAAGCCTCCATTGAAACCTTGTTGGAAGTGGAGGGGCTTGAATGATTTCACTTAAAATTGCGGCACGGTTTCTTTTCTCTTCCAAAACACAGACAGCGCTCATTACCATCGGCATCGCAATCGGTGTCAGTGTACAGGTCTTTATCGGCTCACTCATCCAGGGGCTTCAAAATGATCTTATTGACACCACCATCGGCAACCGCTCTCAAATCACGATTCAAAGTACTCAAGAAGGAGAACTGCTTGAGGATGACCCTCAACGCCTCGATGCATTGCAAAACTACGATTCACGCATCACGGTGGTAAGCCGTGTAGTTGAATCCCCTGCCAATATCATTGGCGATACGAATGCACAAGTGCTCCTAAGAGGTCTGAACTTTGAGGAATCTGATCCGATTTACAACGTCGATAACAATATCACTGAAGGCAGATTGCCTGAAAGTGATCAGGAAATAGTGCTTGGAACAACGTTGATGGAAAAGAGAAATCTTTCTGTTGGAGACAGCGTGAATATACTGGTGGATCCAGAAGAAGGTCTTAGTGCGGCTATGACCATTTCTGGGGTGTTTGATCTTGGCAGTGCCAGTATCAATGACACTTGGATCCTCACAAGTCTTGAGAACGCCAAAGCCCTTCTTGATGTCAATGGCTTATCTGCCTATGAGATGCAGGTGGACGATGTTTTTGACAGCGCCGCCATTCAGGAAAGTCTTCAAAATACGTATCCGGAGTTGAAAGTCAGTGAATGGCAAGCTCAGAATCAGGATTTACTCTCGGGCCTTGAAGGTCAAAGCATTTCATCGACCATGATTCAGGTATTCGTCATGGTATCTGTGGTGCTGGGCATATCAAGTGTCCTTGCCATTACCGTATTGCAAAAATCAAGACAGCTAGGCATCCTCAAAGCCATGGGCATCACCGATGGCAAAGCCAGTCTCATATTCCTCAGTGAAGGACTTATTCTTGGTGTTATGGGCGCAGTGCTTGGAGTCTTGTTCGGGTTGTTTCTCGCTTTCATGTTCACACAGTTCGCAGTCAACCCCGATGGCACTCCAGTCGTGGCCCTTTATATCAATCCACCCTTTATCGCCTTGTCTGCCGTGATTGCGGCAAGTGCCAGCGTACTGGCGGCACTCATACCTGCTCGCAAGAGCGCCAAACTGTCCGTCATCGAGGTGATTCGCAATGGCTAAAACCATACTTGAATTAAACAACATTGAAAAAGTATACGGGGAAAAAGTCAAAACCAAGGTCTTGCATGGCATCAACTTAATGTTCAGTGAACACTCCTTCAATGCGATCATCGGTCAAAGTGGAAGCGGAAAATCCACCTTGCTCAACATCATGGGAACCCTTGACAATCCGAGCAATGGCTACGTGGAAATCGATGGGACAAGAACCGATAGAATGAATAAGAAAGCCCTGGCTAAACTCAGGAATTCAACCATTGGATTCATCTTTCAATACCATTACCTCCTGCCCGAATTCACGGCCAGGGAAAATATATTGATGCCACACAGAATTACTCAGGACAAAGTTCCAAAAGCGGTAAGCGATTACGCAGACGAACTAATGGAAGTCGTGGGTATTGCCGACGTAAAAAACAATCTTGCCGGGGAAATGTCAGGTGGACAGCAACAAAGAACCGCCATAGCAAGAGCCCTTTTAAATAAACCAAGAGTCATTTTGGCCGATGAGCCTACCGGGTCACTTGACAGCGAGACAACCGATAGGGTGTATGAACTTTTGAAAAAAATTAACAAGACATACGGTACGACATTCATCGTGATAACCCATGACCGTCGTGTGGCGGAGAAAACAGACCGTATCATTCAATTGGAAGACGGGTTTATTGAAATGGATGTTACTACATGATAAGGGAGGGAATTCAAATTGAAAGCACTCGTTGTGAGTGATGTGCACGGACAAAAGAAACGCCTGGAAGGTATTTTGGATGCCCATCAGGATGCTGAATTGATCATAAGTCTTGGGGACAGTGAACTTAAGCAGAAATTTTTGCAAGATAGGGATATTATTGCAATCAAGGGAAACTACCCTCTTGACAAGGGCTTTGCCTATGACCATGTCATGGACATAGATGGCATCACTACGTTACTTGTTCACGGACATAGACACAAGGTGCGCTCAGGTCTCTCAAAGCTCTATCACTATATGGTGAAGAAAAATGCGTCACTGGCGCTTTTTGGACATACCCATCAACTGACATTCGAACATTGTCAGGGTCGTTTCCTGATCAATCCAGGGTCCGTTGACGCCTCAAGAGGCATGGAAACCGAATCCTATCTTACCATGCAAATCTCCAAGGAGGCCATTGCGCTGACTTGGCATGATGCCAGGTTACACCATTCAATCGGTCAGGCAAAAATCGATAGAAAAACGATGAAAGACGCATGATTTTCTCATGCGTCTTTTCCATGCACACGGCTCGGTTTTCCTTTCACTTTAAGCAATTGTGTGGTAAAATTTAGCGTGAACAAATAGTAGGTGAAGCTAATGGAAAAAAAGAAACTTAACCGTGCAACCAGGACTGAGCAGCGCGGTCTCATAGTTGAAGAATTATACAGAATGGATATCCATGGGGAAAACACATTTGATGATACCCCCTATACATTCGTCAATACCACCATCGAGGCTGTCAATGAATCAATGGCGGCTATCGACACACTCATATCGGATAATCTCAAAGGCTGGACAATCAGACGCCTTTCTTTTGTCGATCGTGCTATTTTAAGACTGGCAGTCTATGAAATGGCCTTTACGGAAACGGGAAGAGAAGTCGTCATTGATGAAGCTTTGAAACTGACGAAAAAGTATTCCGATGAGGGAGATAGAAAACACGTTTCATTCAACAACCGTGTGCTTGACACAATAAAAAAACAACTGGAAGAAGCGTGATTTGATGGAAAAGAATCCTTTAAGCGTCACGGCGCTTACCAAATACATCAAATACAAGTTCGACAATGACAAGCACTTGAAGGACGTTTTGGTTGAAGGCGAGATTTCCAATTTCAAGCGCAATGTACGTGGACATTTCTACTTCACTTTGAAAGATGAAAAAACCTCGATAAGTGCCATCATGTTTTCATATAAGGCACGCAGTGTCAGATTCCGTCCAGAAGACGGCATGAACATCATCGTGCGGGGGTATGTCAGTGTTTTTGAAGTTGCCGGAAGTTATCAAATCTATGTGGAATCGATGGAGAAAACAGGCCTGGGTAACCTTTATCAGGCTTATTTACAGTTAAAAAAGGATCTTGAGAAAAAGGGTTATTTTGATGAGTCACACAAATTGCCCTTGCCCAAATATCCTAAACAAATCGCCGTATTGACCAGTGGAACAGGCGCAGCGGTGCGAGACATTATTCACATCGTCAACAGGCGCTATCCCCTTGCAAAGATTCTGGTCTATCCAACCACTGTACAAGGGGAATATGCAGTGGGGGAAATTGTCGAGAATCTCAAAATGGCGCAAAAAAACACCGACAATGACGTCATTATTCTTGGACGCGGTGGAGGGTCAATTGAAGATCTCTGGGCCTTCAACGAGGAAAAAGTCGCTGATGCGATTTACAATTGCGAACTGCCAATCATATCCGCAGTTGGACATGAAACGGATTTTACCATATCGGATTTCGTGGCGGACAGGCGCGCTCCAACCCCATCAGGTGCGGCTGAAATCGCGGTCCCCGACCAATTGAGTCTCTCAAAAACCATAAATGAATCCAAAGACCGTTTGAGAGACAGCTTGAAACGGGTATTGAAAGATAGAAAAAGACGGCTTGCCTATGCTACTGAGCGGTATGTCTTGAAGGATCCCATGCGGTTGATTCAACCCCTTGAAAACAGGCTGGATTCACTGAGCAAGAGATTGACGAGTCTGCACCCTAGGGAGAGACTCAAAAGACAATCCGAGAGACTGACGAGCCTGCAAAAGCAGCTCCACCAGACTTATGGAAGAACGCTTGAGCTAAAAGGTACGAGACTTTCTCACCTGAAGGACTCCCTTAGATTCAACAACCCCATGCGGTTGTTGGATGAAGGGTATACGCTGACCAAGAAAAACGGAAAAATCATCAAATCCATAGAATCGATTGAAAAAGGCGATACACTACAAATGCAATTCAAGGACGGTACATTGAGCGTACAGGTTCTTGACAAGGAGGAAAAACAATGACAGAAAAAAAGAAAACAGCCTATGACACCATGTCTTTTGAAGACCTCATGACCAAACTTGAGTCGGTTGTACAGTCTTTAGAAGGTGGCGAACTTTCTTTGGAAGAGGCTGTAAAGCAGTATGAAGAGGGCGTGAAGCTTTCAAAGGCCTGCCAAACCAAACTGGAAAGTGCAGAAAAAGCCCTGACCAAAAAAATGACGGATAACGGTGAACAACCTTTTGAACTGAACGACCAAGCTGATCAAAACAAGGAATGATGCTTTGTGGATGTAACCAACATTGAGAACCCTGCATTTTTAAAAACCCTATCCAATGACGAACTCGAATGTCTTGCCAAAGACATTCGAACTTTTCTATTGGAAAATCTATCCAAAACCGGAGGCCATCTTTCCAGCAACATGGGTGTGGTGGAAATCACGCTGGCTCTTCACAAAGTGTTTGACTCACCCAAAGACCGGCTTTTGTTCGATGTTGGGCACCAGGGCTACGTACACAAGATTCTCACAGGCCGAGCCCAAGCATTCAATACGCTTAGAAAACTTGATGGACTCTCGGGCTTTTTAAAAAAAGAAGAAAGTATCCATGACACTTTTGAAGCTGGACACTCATCCACTTCAATAGGCGCGGCAGCCGGCATGCTTTTCGCAAAACCATTCAATGAAAATATGGGCCATGTCGTTACGCTCATCGGTGATGGTGCACTGGCGAGTGGTGTGGCACTTGAAAGTTTGAATTTTCTTGGCCATTTCCCCGATAAGACCCCAATCATCATTCTAAATGACAATGAGATGAGCATTTCAGAAAATGTCGGGTATTTATCGAAAATGCTCACAAAAATCAGAATGCGAAACTCTTACCGATCGCTTAAACGAAAAACCGGAAAAATCATCCCGAAGAAACTGCGGCCCTTCACCACCAAAGTTGAAAAACGCCTCAAGGGTTTTCTGGCAGGGCATACGTATTTCGAATCCATGGGATTCCAATATTTCGGACCTTTGGATGGGCACAATTTCAAACAGTTATTCAGAGCGCTCAACACTGCTAAAAAATCCAAAACCCCTACAGTGATCCATGTAAAAACTCAAAAAGGCAAAGGGTACAGTTTTGCTGAAGAAGACAAAACAGGAAAATGGCATGGAGCCAAACCCTTTGACGTGGAAAAAGGCCAGTTTTTAGAAGAACTTCACAATGGAAAAATCGATGTCAGTGAAATTGTCGCAAACCATCTCAAAACCTATGCGGACACCCATGAGGATTTCTATGTAGTCACGCCGGCCATGAAAGGCGGAGCCAGTCTTCATGACTTTGAAGCGAGCCATCCCAAAAAACTCATTGATACGGGCATCGCAGAATCTACGGCGGCACTGGTCTCCACTCATTTGGCTCTTGAAGGCGTGAAAGTCTTTTTTACAATCTATTCGACGTTCCTGCAAAGAACTTATGATCAGCTCCTTCATGATATGGCCCGTACGAATGCCAACGTGGTAATCGGCGTTGACAGGGCTGGATTGGTTGGAGGCGACGGCGAAACCCATCAGGGCATCTATGACATTCCAATGCTTGCCCATATACCAGGCATGACCATTGCGCACCCTGAAAATCCGGCCGCTTTAAGAGCGACCATCGACTATGCTCTTGATGTTCACGAAGGCCCCATCGTCATTCGGTACCCCAAAAAGACCATTCCCATCAAAGCTAGCGAAAACAATGCCTTTGAAATCACCTCTCTTTCCTGGGAAAGAAGACTTGAGGGCACCGAGGGCACCATCATCGCGTTTGGCGATATAGTAGACCCCTTGCATGAAGCCCTAAGCCAATCAAACATGGCTATTACACTTATCAATGCACGGTTTATCAAACCACTTGATGAAACAATGCTGAAGTCCATTGATACTTCCAAACCCCTGATTATCCATGAAGAGTCTGTTAAAAGCGGAGGCCTCGGTTCGATGATCATCACCTATCTATGCGAACAGGGCAAAACACCCCTCAAAGTCAGGCGCCTTGGTTTTGATGATGGGTACGTACCCCAAGGGCACCGCGACAAGCTGCTTTCTCGGTACGGACTTGATGCATCAGGCGTAGTGAAAGCCATGAGGACACTGCTAAATGAGGCTTGATGTCTATTTGGTGACACGAGGAGATTTCACTTCAAGACACCGCGCTCAAAGTGAAATCAAATCCGGAAGCCTCAAAGTGAATGGAAAGATCACGATGAAACCGAGTACCCAGGTGAGTGATGCGGATGAAGTGGTTTTGAATACTATCAAAAACCCCTATGTTTCACAAGGTGGGTTGAAACTCGAGCAGGCCCTTCAGGTTTTTCACATTGACATGCAGGGACGCCAGGTGCTTGATGTTGGCAGCTCGACGGGCGGCTTCAGTGATTGTGCCTTGAAACATGGAGCGAAAGTGGTTCACGCTGTGGACGTGGGTACTTTGCAGCTTCACGGAGACCTCAGAGTGGATGACAGAGTGCATTTGCATGAACAGACCAATTTTTTGAATACGGATGCCTCATGCTTTTCACATGCCATTGACCTGGTCGTCATGGACGTGAGCTTCACCTCGAGTCTGCCCCTTGTTCACCATGCGTGGCAGATGTTTGAGGGTGTGGAAATGGTGGTGCTGGTCAAGCCGCAATTTGAAAACATCGAACGCACGAAAAAAGGGGTCATAAGACACCCTAAAACGCATGAACGTATTCTTGAACAATACATCCGTCACCTTGAAACACTAGGCATTCCCCATACCGAGCTGGTGCCTTCGCCGATTAAAGGCCAGCGTGGCAACATCGAGTTCTTGTTGCATATCAACCATGAGAACCACTCGCTCAACATCAAAGACATTGTGTCAAAAGCCCACAAGGGCGTTTAGGAGGCTTTATATGTTAAGACATCTTGAGGTAAAGCAATTTGCAATCATCGAAGATCTGGAAGTTTCTTTTGAGACGGGTATGAATGTACTGACGGGTGAAACAGGGGCCGGTAAAAGTCTTCTTATTGATGCAATCGGCCTTTTGCTGGGAGACAGAGCGAACAAGGAAGTGGTCCGCTCCGGATCAGACAAAGCCACAGTGCGTGCACTGTTCAGTCCTCTTTCAACCCCTGTCAAAAAGATGCTTGACAAACTTGAGATTCCCTATGAAGATGAAGAACTCCTCATTGAAAGACGCATCCACAAAAACAGTGGGAACCTTATAAAAATCAACCGTGAAACCGTCACCCTTCAGGATTTGAAAGGTATTACACAATGCCTTGCCGATATCCACACACAGCATGATACCAAAAGACTCATCAATCCAGACACCTATCAGGACCTTTTGGATGGGTATGATACATCCATCAATGCATTGAAAGTGGCTTACCAATCAAAAAGGACCCTTTATCTCAATGCATTGTCGGATTATTCAAGTTTGAAACTGGAGAAAAACAAGACCCTTGAAACCATGGATATGCTCAGATTTCAACTTGAAGACCTCGAGAACCACCAGCTTGTAAAAGATGAAGAAGCTTCCATTGAAGCGCGTCTTGACACCTTGCAAAACTTCGACAAGATTTTCAGCGCACTTAAATCAACCTATACCGCGTTGGATGATTCAAATGCGCTTGAAACCCTCTATGACGGCGCAAGAAGCTTATCGGACATTGAAGACTACAAGGAAGCCTACAAAGACTACAAAGCCCGGATTGAAAGTGCCTATTATGATCTTGATGACATCCGTCAATCCCTTTATGACGAAGTGAATGGCATGGATTTTGACCCCGATGAGCTTGAAACACTGGAAAGCAGACAATACGATCTGGAACAGCTCAAAAGAAAATACCATCGCTCCATCAACGAACTGATAGACTACCAGGATGAAATCAAGGAACGCCTTGATACCTTTGGAGATTTCGACAAAGCGCTTGAAGAGAGAAAAAACAAAGTCATCTCAACCCATGCTGCACTCAAAGACGCTTCCAAAGCCCTAAGTGACCAAAGGAAAACAACCGCAAAAACCATTGAAACCGCCCTTGAAAAAGAATTGAAGGATCTTGAGTTACCAGACGCAAAATTCAAGATTCTCCTCAATCAGAATGCGCTTGAAGACCCCTTTGACAAATCGCCTTTCAAGGCAAGTGGCACGGATAGCGTTGATTTTCATTTGTCCACCAACAAAGGAGAACCCTTGAAACCCCTCAAGAACGTCGCATCAGGCGGGGAACTCTCTCGTATCATGCTGGCACTCAAAACCCTGCTTCTGATGCAGGACAATCTCGACCTCATCATTTTTGATGAAATTGACACGGGCGTTAGTGGCTACGTCGCTTCACAGGTCGCCAAAAAAATGGCATCCATCAGTGAATCGGTTCAGGTTCTTGCTATCACGCACTTGCCTCAAGTGGCCGCCAAGAGTGATCATCACTACTATATCTACAAAAAAACCCAGGACGATCGCACCACGACATTTATCGATTCCCTTGATCATGAAGGGCGCATACAGGCTCTTGCCCAAATGATTTCTTCTGACGAGGTAAGCGAGCACGCTTTGAACAGTGCACGTGAATTGCTCAAATAAAAAAAGCGCCAGAGCGCTTTTTATTGGTATTAGGAAAACATGACCTGCCACATGATGATGACAGTTGTGGCGACCAACCCTAGCAGGAAGGCGATGACAAGAATCAATACAACCGTCTTACCCCAGGTTTTCTTAAGGGGGTTTGTATAAACGGGATCTTTCTTTTCACCGGTGTTTTTCTTGACGCGTTTTTTACTTTCTGGCATTTTTTCACCTCTTAAACAAGTCTGAAATTCTTTACCCATTATACTTCATATAGCTGAAAAAGGAAAGTTTTGTATGAAAAAATATCGAATTATCTTCCACGTGGATCTAAATGCGTTTTTCGCCAGTTGTGAAATGGCGGAAAATCCCAAACTTAAAAATATTCCTCTGGGTATCGGGCCGACCTCCGACAGAGGCATTTTGACAACGGCGAACTACGAAGCGAGAAAATATGGCGTATCCAGTGCCATGCCTCTTCAAGAAGCGCGAAGGCTCTGTCCCAGACTCAAGGTGCTTCCCGGTAATTTCGACCTTTATAATAAATACAGTGAGTTGTTTTTCGATTACCTTAAAACCTATACTGAAAAACTCGAGCCGGCCTCAATTGACGAAGGGTATATGGATATGACTGAAGCCGTTAAAGACAAACATCCTGTGGATGTGGCAAAGAAAATCCAAGACGATTTGATTGAAAAATACGATTTACCCGTATCCATTGGGATTGCGCCCAACATGTTTTTGGCGAAGATGGCCTCAGACATGAAAAAGCCCAAGGGCATTACGGTTCTAAGGAAAAGAGATGTGGAAGACAAACTCTGGCCACTTCCAATAGAGGCCTTGCATGGTATCGGGAAAAAGACCGTGCCGAACTTGAAGCTTCTGGGCATCAAAACCATTGGGGATTTTGCGACGTATGAAGACAAGAAGAAGTTGAGTAACTTTTTAGGAAACTCAACCGAGAGTTTTTTGGAAAAAGTTCACGGAAATGACGAACGCATGATAGATCCGACAAGAAAAGAACGCCACCAAAGCATTGGAAACTCCAAAACGTACGAAGGCTTTCTGCACGAATATCAGGAAATGATCCAGGCTCTTGAAGCCTTGACCGCACGCGTTAGTGAACGACTCAAGGACAAGGATCTTGCGGCCAAGACACTTACTGTGCAGGTACGCTACAGTAACTATGACACCCACTCCAAAGGCAATACCCTGGATTATCATACCCACCATTTCTATGAAATGTTTGAAGAAGTGGAACGGCTTTTTGAAGATTTGTTCAACCCTGATGAACCAGTCCACCTCCTAGGTGTCAGTGCTTCAAACCTTGAAAAGACAGAACAGCTTTTCAAACAACTTACCATTTATGAAGTCGACCACAGTAAAGATAAAAATGATGAAATTTCCACCTTGCTCAATACCATCAACGATCAATACGGTAAAAAACTTCTCAAAAAAGGCTTGAAAAACAAAAAGGATTGAAGAGGCACAAGCGTTATGCCTCTTTTTGATTGGTTTGAAATTCCAATAAAACTGTTGTTTATGAATGATATATGATAAAATTATCTCGACAAGTTATGGATAATGGGAGTGGATTAAATGAGAAAAACGTATGTATTACTACTAAGTCTATTAATGATAGCAACACTTACCGCTTGCCGTGGCGTAACCGAACATTTCGGCCAACGGGACATC
>JAGYML010000024.1 GCA_018400615.1 bacterium
CACCTGGAGCAAATCCACCTGAAAACGGTCTTGCCTTTGCACGCGAATCCATAAACATCACGGAGAAAAAGACTTACGGACTGCAGCTTTACATCAATGCAAATCTTGTAAGTGACAAAGTGCCAATCACCATTGATAGCTTTGAGGCCACCCATTATGCATTACATCAAAAAAATATTACGTTTGATCAAAGTGACGCCAATGATCAAGGCCTCATCATCAAGACGCTTGCGATTGACGGACTTGAGGTTTCGGATGACTCCGAGAGACTCACGGCAACTTCACAAACCTTCAATACAGATACTTTTGTCAAAGTCGTGAAACAGGAGGTCGTCTATCCCGAATACGGTCTTGAGTTCATTCCCAAACATTACACCTTCAAACCCAAAAAACCTTCAAAGTTGAAACTCTACTATGATTATGACAAATATCCTCCCGGCACGAATATCGATGTCATCTTCTCATCAAAACAAGAACTCGTGCCTTTCACAAAACTGTTATGGACCGACAAGTCACAGGTTTTGAACGATCAAACTGGCATGATTGAGATTCCTTTCAAATCGGATTTGACTGACGCAAACTACGTCGTAACCGCAAGAGCGGATGATTATGAGACCAAGGCTCGCATCAAAATCAAAGAAAAAGCGAAAAAGAACAAGGGCAAGGGCGGTTTCTTGAATTCAATAAAAATACTATCCGATGAAGCCACCTGGCAAGCCACGATTGACGAGAAAAACGCGACCCTCTATATCAACGGTAGCCACCCCATCAACACGACTTTGATGGGCAACCTTGATGCGCTTGACAAGGACAAACCATCGTTCTCCAAGCAACAACTCAATTACATTTTCGAACTTCTCGCTCATGAATTTGCACGCGAAATCGTAAGACGTGAGCGAAGCACATTGGACAATCACGACATCGAAAGACTGTATCGTGACATACAAAACGAAAAAACCGCCATGTACAAAAAAATACTCGAAAAATAGTTTAGGAGAAAAAATGAAAATACTACTGGACGCAGACGGATCCCCCGTAAGAGACATCGTGGTGGAACTCGCAAAAACCTACAACGTGTCTCTTGTCATGGTAAGCAATGTCCACCATGAAATAAACGAAACCTACGGCACGCATATCCAGGTAGATAGTGGTGCGGACGTGGCCGATCATGAAATTCTGAAAAGAACCGAGGAAGGGGACCTGGTCGTTACTCAGGACTATGGTCTTGCGAGCCTTGTGCTTGGCAAGAAAGCCTACGCGCTCCATCAGGACGGCTGGTTTTATACTAACGAAAACATCGACATGCTTCTATTTCAAAGACACATGGGCGCCAAAATGCGTAAAGCAAAAAAACGGTATGGTCACACGAGCAAACGTAAAAAGGAAGACAACACCCGTTTCAAAAAAGCTTTGGAAGACTTTCTAAAACAAAAACAGGCTCAAACCAATCTTTGAAATCACCAAATCTCCTTGAAAAAATAGGGGGTTGTAATTAAAGCGTATCTTGGTGATACATTTGAGAACAACTTGGAAATGAGGTACTCAAAAATCATTTAAATGACATTTTTACTTTGGGAAGGGGGATACGGATGTTTGAATCAGTAAAGAAAAACCAGATTATTGCCTATGTATTACTGGCTATTTCAATTGGGCTTCTGGCAATCATTGTAGAATATTATATTTCCGTCTATGATAGAAATCTCCATAACCAGGAGCTAGTCATCATTGAATTCGTTCTATTTTTTGGATTTGCAATAATGTTTTGGATGACTGGCCTTCACTTTTTGAATAAACAGGAAAACAACAAATAAACTTCAGGCTTGACACTCTCTAAAATCTAAACACTGGACCACTTAGCAAAGACCTATTCAAAACACTTTGAACGGGTCTTTTTTTCATGTATGGTATACTGTTTACAAATGCTTAGTGAAAGGATCGTGCAATTATGAAAGAAGACACTTATACTATGCGTTTTGCGCGCATGTCAGATTCCAAGCGGGTCTACAAGATTATGGAACACATGGAACAGGAAATCGATGATACCTCGATATTTGTTGCGGATGACAAGACATTCGTGAAAAACCATATAGAAAAAGAAGGCTTTATCGCCGTTGCAGGTCATGATAAAAAGATTGCGGCATTTCTGATTGTAAGATTTCCTGAAGACAGTGAAGACAATCTTGGGCTTGATCTTGCGTTTGATGAAGAACAGTTGAATCGAGTGAATCATATGGAATCCGTCATCGTCATTGAGGCACATCGTGGCAATCAGCTCCAGCAACAACTGATTGAGTTTGCAGAACCGGTTGCCAAGGCCATGGGTTACACCACTGCTATGGCAACCGTTTCACCGGACAACCCTTATAGTCTCAATAACTTTTTGGATTTGGGGTACGAGGAAATGCTGAGAAAAACAAAATACGATGATGTGGAACGAATCATCTTGAAAAAAGAATTATAATAATTCTGGTCAGAAGATTATGCTTCTGACTTTTTATGTATAATTTGAGATGTTTGTATATTGAACTAAATACTTTAACACGCTATAATAATGCTTGGATGACTATATAAAGGGGGAAACTCAATGCTCGAAGTCAATAACGTAAAACTCAAATATGGAGATTTTACTGCAGTAAAAGATTTGTCATTTACCATAGAACCTGGTGAAATATTTGGGCTTCTCGGCACGAATGGCGCTGGGAAAACCACCACGTTTCGCGTGATCATGGGGCTTTTAAGTCCTTCTGCAGGCGAAGTGCTTTATTTTGGTGATCATGTAGGGTATCACAATGTGGACGAGATTGGCTACATGATTGAAGAAAGGTCCCTGCTTACAAAGATTACAGTCAAGGAACTCATGCTTTATTTTGGTCAACTCAAAAGTATGGACAAGGCTCTTATATTAAAACGCCTTGATTACTGGCTTGACTACTTTCAAATCAGTGATTACAAGGACCAAAAAATCAAAGAACTCTCAAAAGGGAACCAGCAGAAGATTCAGTTTATATCTGCCATAATCAACGATCCAAAACTTCTGGTTCTTGATGAACCGTTCAGTGGACTTGACCCAATTAATACGGATCTTTTTGTGAAAGCCGTTCGCAAATTCCAATCGGAGGGCAAAATGATTGTGTTCTCATCGCATCAGCTCGATCATGTGGAATCCTTTTGTGAAAAAATCGTCGTGCTTGAAAAGGGTGAAGCCATCATTCAAGGTGATATCAAACAGGTTAAAAAAGATTTCCAGAAATTGACCATCAACATCAACGCGGATGTAGATCCAGAGCACCTGAGATCCCTAGATGGTGTGTATCAGGTCATTGAAAATTCAGACAAAACCATCGTAAAAATAGAATCCGAAGATTATGTACAAGGCGTCTTCGATTATGTCAAGACATGCAAGAACGTCTCGCTTTTCGATGTAGAACAGGCAAGTCTATCAGAAATATTCATCTCGAAAGTGGGTGGTCAACGTGAACAAGTTTAAATTTCTCGTGACATTCGGGTTGAAAAAACGCCTGTTTAAAAAATCATTCATCATCACCAATGCAATTCTTGGCATTATCATTATCGGTATCGTAAACCTTCCAAGTATTATTGCCATGTTCCAGGATGAAGATGAAGTCGAAACACTTGAAGTGGCCATCGTCAATAACTCAGATGATGAGAGCTATCCACTTGAAGACAATCTCATCGCCATGTTCAACGGCGGTTACATGGAGTATGAATATGAAGCCAGTGACGCCACACTTGATAATTACGAAGACTTCTGGGACCATGAAACTCTGGATATCCTGCTTGTCTTTACAGGGGATTTGGATGCTCCCGATGTGGAAGTCTATGCCAACAGTGAAGAACAGCGGTCGTTTCTGACCTCACAGGTTCAAACACTGCTCAATGATTACCAGGATATCTCATACGCAAACTATGTGATTCAGTCTCCACCGGATACCGGTGATGATGACGGAGGACTCAACGAAGAAAACAGATCCTTCATTGAAGGCATCGTAAGCATTCTCTTCCTTCCGATATTCGTCCTCATTATCATGGCAACACAGTTCCTCGGGGTTGATATCATTGAAGAAAAATCTTCCAAAGCAATCGAAACCATCATCGCCAGTGTACCTGCGAAAACGCACTTCCTATCAAAAATCACCTCGAGCATTTCGTTTTTATTGATTCAAAGTTCCATACTGCTCGCATTTGGTATTCTTGCCTCATTCATTGGAAGGCTTCTGCCAAGTATTAACGGCGCGGAAGAACTGTCCCTTTTTGCAGAACTTGCGAACCGTATTCCGAACTGGCCAAGTCTACTCGTATTCTCTGTCCTCTTCATGATTTTTGGCACCCTGCTCTTCTTGACGCTTGCGGCATTCGTTGCCTCGGTCGCGACCACGCAGGAAGACTACCAGCAATTCCAGGCCCCACTCATTTTCTTATTACTCGGGGGCTATTACATTGGTATTTTCCTTCCAATGCTTGGGGCGGACGGCGTTGTACAAGTCGCAGCCTACATTCCGTTCTTCTCAACCATCGTCGCACCGATTGCCTACGCAACAGGGGTTATCACCATCGTAGAAAGCATCATTATCCTGGTTATCACCATCGCGACCGCAGTCGGATTCCTTTATATCATCGCACCCGTATACAAGGTCGCCATCCTTTCTTATCAGGAGACCAGATTCTTCAAGCGGATTACATTCTATATCAAGAAAGCATTCGCAAAATCTAAATAAATTCCATTAAAAAACGGTTCAGAATTGAACCGTTTTTTTAAATGGATTAATTAAAGAAAAGCGTTTATGTAACCTAGCACTGAAGCCATTGATTACGTAGAGGCTTCGAGTGACTCCTCCCATTGGGTGTGGTTGGCACGTTCATAAATGAACGTCATTCCTATATGATAGAAGGGTCCAAACAAGAATAGGATGCCCAAACCCCAAATGAACAGCGCAGGGAACGTGGCACTCACGAAATCACCACCATCCTGGGCGAATCCACCGCCTACAAGTGAGAAGATTGCTATCAAAAAGAAAAGCGGCACATGTCTAAGGAATGTCAGTAAACGCAATGCTACGATAAAAGGGATTCTTGGCAATGCCTGACGCAAGGATGTCTTTATGATGTCACATGTTCTTTCATTATTGTCAGCGAGACCGTAAGGGATGAATGAAAGGGCCGAAGCCACAAGAATGGATGGAAAAGCCGTCAGGATTCCATACTGGTAAATGAAACCGAGTAAGGTCCAGGGATTGGTGAAAAAATGTGTGCCATCCAGCAGGTGGTAGTTTGCTAGAAGATAGTACCTGATCATCAAAACCCCTACAAGCAAGGGAAGGCCTTTGACAATTAGCATCGTCACGACATTACGCAACACGGTCTTCTTTGTATAGATATGGGTGAGAAGACGGTTGATTGTGAATGGTTTTTGTCTGAAGAGTCTCAAAAGCAACCGTGCAAGGCCCACGTGAAGGGGCCAGAGTGCAATCAATGCAAGGCCGTAAGTAGGGATGATGGCCAAAGCGATTGTTCCGCTTACAAGGATATTCAATAAGACTATATGAAAATAATGGTGTTTGATGAAGGTCCAAATACTGTGTGTGTTCTCCATTTTATATCCCCTTCAATGAAGTGTGTGAACCGAGTATATTGATGGGTTTTTGATTTAATAAAACAAGGTTTAGTGCATGGATTTTCATTTATGAGCGTCGTGCACATCCTTGATACGTTTTGCAAGGCCTTTGAGTTTTGCTTTTTGAATGCTGCATATGGCAATTCTCAGACCGCCTTTGATATTGACGATGAAGATTCCAGCATCCTTGAGTGCGGTGTGAAGGGCGTCTTTTTCCGCTTCATCGGTAACTTTAAGTGTCACAAAGAATCCTTCTTTGTAGGGATAAAGGTCCAGGTTGACTTTGGCAGCTTCATCCATAAGGATGGAGGCTCTTTCATCCAGGAGATTCATGACCCAGTCCTTTTCTTTCTTGTATTTTTCTTGCACACCTTTGTTGTTGACAAGAGAAGCAAAAGTCATCATACCACCGTTGTTTACAGTCGACCAGACACCCCTCGCTGTATTTTCACAGGCATGTTTGAATGCTTCGAGTTCGTCCTTGTTGGAACTGATGAGTACTTGTGCGCCTACGCGCATACCATAAGCGGTCATGGTTTTTGAGGCACTGAAAGCCAAAACGACGAGCATGTTTTCACTAAGATTTCTGAATTTGTTGAAGATGCGCCCATAATGACCTTCCTTGTGAAAATCAATGTAGGCAATGTCGTGAAGAAGGACGACAGGGCCTTTGTCGGCCAATGTATTAAGGTGTGTTAGAACCGTGTCCCATTCCTTGTTGGTCATGGTATAACCTGTAGGGTTTTGACAGGGATCATTTATGAATACCAGGACCTTGCCTTCTTTGTCCATTACTTCATTGGTGGTTTTAACGAATGATTCGATGTTGAAGGCATCGCCATCAAACATGTCATAGGTTGCGATGTTTACATTGTGTTGTGCCGCTATGGTTTTGTAAGGGCCCCATCCGATTTCCGGGTAGACGACGGTTTCTCCGGGGGCAAGTGTATTCTTGATGGTGCTTGATAAAGCTCCGGTACCTCCAGGTGTCGCAATGACTTCACTGTCGATGGTGACGTTGTTTCTCGTAAAGAGCCAGTCCTTGACCGCATCTCTGAAAACCTTGGGACCGGGAATGCCAGAGGCGTATTTTGCGATTTGCACGCGGTCAACCTTTCCAAACAGTTCGTAGACTGAATCAAAGGTGAAAAGATCACCGTTTTCATCGAAGAAAGTGCCAAATGCACCGTTGATGACTCGGTGTCCGTTTTCTTTGTTGCTTGCATCTATGGCTCCTTGTGAAGCTTCGAAGACTACGTCATTTATTTTTCTGCCTAGTACTTTGTCGCTTATGAATCGTTTCAAGAATGATCATCTCCAATGGTGGTTATAAGGGCTTTGAGTGCCTCTGTTGTTTCTTCAGGCAATCGGTCTTCTCCTTCAAGCCCATTGATATAGTCAATGCGTGAATTAAGCCTGGCACTGACTTTTACAGGATCCGCTTCTAGAGCCTTGAACGCATCGATGGGCATGGTTTTCAACGTATCTGAGCCGAGGAACGGTTCGAAGGACGCTTTTTTGAGCGCTATCGATTCAATGGCAGTGAGTGTGGTGGACTTGTCAATATCCTTACCTGCGTATTCACCGGTATTGAGTATGAAACACTCTACACCGTGTTGTTCGAACATGGCTTTGAAATTGGAATAGTCATGGGGAAGCGGGTAGAGTCTGAAGGGATTTGCGTAGGGTTCGAATGTGAGTGAGCCGGTTGTCACGCCGTATTCAGCGCTCGTTCTTTTCGTTGCGAGGGTCGCACCAAACGTCGAAGCGAGTACCGGATCTTCGATTTTCATGACAGGGGGAAGCGCGTCATCTTTCATAATCCAGAAGAGGGCGTTCAAAGGTTTTTTGAATGCAAAATGTCTTTTTGGCGTCCAGAATATGGATTTGACAGCCCGTCCGTTTCCATTACGGATATCCTCAGTCACGGGAACGACCAGCCCATCTTCATCGAGGGTGGCGCCGACGTTTTGAACGGTGAGAAGGAAACGGTTATCCTTTGAATTTGTGGGGTAATCCTGAACTTTGTCGAAATAAGAAGGTTCCATCGAGACGCTCATGAGGTCTTTATTGCGGATGACGAAGGCATCATCATGAAGGACATCAGGGGCGCTTTCCTTGCCGTGTGTGGCGTGGGTGATGGTGGATTTACCCGAACCACTAAGGCCGAATACGCCCATCACAAAAGCACGGTTGCCACAATTCAGTGTCTTCATGCCACCATGGCATGGAGTAAAGCCTTGTCTCTCGGCAATGGACCAGGCCAGTGTGAGGGTGCCTTTTTTGAATTCGCCAAAGTAACGCATGCCAAATAGAGCCAAAGCATTGTGGTCTCTGTCAAATAGGGACATGCCCTCTTCGTGGTCCTTGACCAAATAATCCGGATCGGCATAGATGTAAATATCGCCTTCATCGTATACTTTGGAGTGTTTGTACATCGATTTGAACTGATCGTTTTGTACTTGAAAGTTCAGCATCCATGAATAAAGGGTGTTTTCATACCCTACAGGCACAAGTAGGTGGGCTTTCACACTGAAGGCCTCATCGAGACCGATGATGACACTTGCTTTATACATGGTGGTTTCTCTGCCATGGTATATCGCTTCACGTGCCAAGGACGCGTATTCATCCATCGTGTCTTTGGTAATGATGCGTCTGGCTTTGGCTTGTCTGCCTGTAATCTTTCCGTCATTGTTGAGAAGGACTTTGGCGTCTGCTGGGAGTCCCAGATCTT
The DNA here is from genome assembly GCA_018400615.1 of bacterium. Lineage (GTDB taxonomy): Bacteria > Bacillota_I > Bacilli_A > Izemoplasmatales > Izemoplasmataceae > M55B118. The sequence goes on from JAGYML010000024.1 coordinate 8,367, forward strand.
CACTTCTATAGACTGGGAGGTCGGTAACGATAGTCGATTCACTGTTTTTGGCGAGTCGGTAGGCTTCTTCCAAAGAGGTGACGGAAATGACGTTGTTTTTGTAGAATGCGGATTCGATGGTGGTGCGGAAACGGTTGAACAGATGGGGATTCTTCGAGCCTATGGCTTCTCTTTTTAGTGCGTGTCTAGTGGACACATTAAGACCACCTTTCGAGTGTTATTCAATATTCCATTTGAATTTGGGACGTGATTTTATGGAATCCGCGCGCATGCGAACAAGTTTATTGATGCGTCGTTCTGCTAGTTGATTGGCGGCTTTGTAGGTTGGAATTTTCTCCTCTTCATGAATTTTGAAGATGTCCATGAGTCTGTCATAGATGCCGTCGGTTGTCTGAATGGCAGAAGGTTCGTGGTAGCCAATCATTTCATGGTACACGTTGATGACGCCTCCGGCGTTGATGACGAAGTCAGGTGCGTAGAGAATATCTTTGTCTTCAAGCATTTTTCCATGCTTGCATTCGTCTTTGAGCACGTTGTTTGCAGCGCCCGCAATAATGCTTGTACGCAGTTTCGGAATGGTTTCATCATTGAGGATGGCGCCGATGGCGTTTGGAGAGAAGACGTCGCATTTTTTTCCATAGATTTCATCGGGCTCTACGTATATTGCAAGAGGGAAGAGCTTTTTGAATTTTTTGATGTTTTCCTCATTGATGTCGGTGAAATAAATACGTCTGAGGTCTTCGTCTTTCAGATATTTAGTCATTTCCTGAACCACTGATCCTACTCCTTGAAAGGCGATGGTCAAGTTGGAAAGATTGTCTTGGTCAAGCTTGTGTTTGACGGCGGCTTTCATGCCGACATACACGCCCCTGGCAGTCAGGATTGTCGTACTGCCTGCCCCTTTTCTGAGACCACCGGATACATAATCGGTTTCACGGTCCATGAATTCACAATCCTTGAGTGTGATGTTCATGTCCTGACCGGTATAGACACGGCCTTGAAGACTTTGGATATAGCGTCCATAAGCACGGAAGAATTCTTCATTCTTCACTTTTTTTGGGTCACCGATGATGACGGTTTTACACCCGCCGATATCAAGCCCCGCTGCGGCGTTTTTGTAAGTCATTCCCCGAGCCAGACGTGTGACGTCATAAAGCGCGTCTTCCTCACAAGCGTAATTGTAAAGCCTCGTACCTCCACACGAAGGTCCTAAACGCGTATCATGAATACACGTAATCCCTTTGAGCCCGGTTTCCCTGTTGTGGAAATAGATTACCTGTTCAAAGCCATCGTTGGTGTAGCTGAAGATGTCATTCGTTTTTTCCTGTTTCTCTTTCATACGCACAACTCCTTAAGAAATTTTATTTTATAGCTGCAATGAGTGCAGCCAATGCAATCGAATGGAACTTTGTTTCAAAGGTATCGGCTCTTGAGGTGAGCACAATCGGATGGGTTGCCCCCATGATGACACTGGCGCTCTTGGCGTCACTTAGAAACATCATGGATTTGTAGAAGATATTGCCGGCTTCAATCATCGGCATAAGTAGAATGTCCGCGTCACCGGCCATGGGTGAAGTGATGCCCTTGTGTGCTGCGGCTTCCTTGTTGATGGCGTTGTCCAAAGCGAACGGACCATCGACTGTGGCGTGTTCAAATGGGAGGGCTTTGAGGGTATTGGCATCCAGAGTAGCCTGCATCTTTTCGTTTGTTTTTTCAACGGCGGCGAGAGCGGCTACGTTGGCTTTTTCAATCCCCAGTGCCATGGTGACTTCAACAGCATTTTCGATGATTTCTTTTTTGATGTCTGCGTCTGGTGCGATATTCATCGCGCCATCGCTCATGGTAATCAATTTGTGGTAATGGGTGGTTTCCATCACGCTTACGTGTGAAAGTCTGTTTTTGCCTCTGAGTCCTTCTTCTTTGGCAAGGGCAGCTCTCAATATGACGGAGGTATCCACAAGGCCCTTCATCAATATGGCGTCGTTGGATTGTGAGACACGTTTCACAGCCTCTTTTGAGGCTTCGACTTTGTCTTCGATATCGATTATTTCATAATCTTCTGTGTGCATGTTCAAGGAATTCATGGTTTTCAGAAGGGCGGAGGCATCATCGATGAGGACCGCGTTCACGATGTCTTCATCACTCGCAGCCTTTATGGCTTTGAGAACCTGAATGTCGTTGGCTTTTGCAACCACTAGGGTTTTTGTTTTAAGGGTTTGAGCTTCTTTGAGTATTTCCGCTATTGTCTTTAACATGAGGGTCTCCTATTCGTAGATTTTGGCCTTTTCCTGGTTTTTAAGTACTCTGAGTGCGCCTTCTGCCAAGGCTTGCATCTCATCTTCACCGGGGTAAACCATGGTGGGGGCGATAAAACTTGTTTTTCTTTCCAGTTCACTGATCAGGTATTTGTCATAGGCAAGTCCACCCGTTATGACAATGGCATCGACGTTGCCCTCAAGCACAGTGGCACCGGAACCAATCTCTTTTGCGATTTGATAAATCATGACATCATAGATGAATTTGGCTTGTTGATCCCCTTTCTTGATACGTCTTTCAACTTCAGCACCGTCATTGGTACCAAGATAGGCAACAAGGCCACCTTGACCATAGTTCTTTTTTTTCATTTCTTCAAGGCTGTATTTGCCACTGAGTGCCATCTTGTAAAGGGGGCCTACCGGCAATGACCCTGTGCGTTCTGGTGACATCGGACCGTCGCCATCCAACGCATTGTTGACATCGATGACACGACTTTTCTGATGGATGCCTACAGAAATACCGCCACCAAGGTGAGCGAGTATCAGATTCAATTCTCTGTAGGGTTTCTTGAGGTCCTTGGCAGCTTTGTAGGCCACGGCTTTTTGATTGAGTGCATGAAAAAGACTTGCACGTTTGATTTCAGGCATGCCTGTATACCGTGCAAGGGCGTGCATCTCATCCACTGCGACCGGATCGACTATGAAACTCGGGATGTTTTGCTTGTCGGCAATCTCCTTGGCGATGACGCATCCGAGGTTTGAAGCATGTTCACCTCTTGGAGCGTTTTTCATGTATTCAATCATGGCATCATTGACTTTGTAAGTACCACTTTCAAGGGGCTTCAACATGCCCCCACGACCCACTACGGCGTCGAGTGAATCTATATCGATGGACGCCTCATTGAGCTTGGTTAGTATTGTGTCTTTTCTAAAGGCGTATTGATCAATCACCGTCTTGAACTGGTTGATTGTATCGGCGTCATGTCGAATGGTTTCTTTGAACACACGTTTTTCTTCTTCATAAAGTGCAATTTTCGTACTGGTCGAACCAGGGTTTATGGCAAGTATTCTGTTATTCATATAGGGCCTCCTCTAGGTGTTTTCCTTAACAACAATTTTGATTATAACATGTTAGCGTTTTCACAACAACACACTATCTCATATTTCTTGAAAAAAGTAAAAAGCAGCTATGATTCCACAGCTGCTTCAAAGAGAGTGTCATTCAATGGGTTCAAGTTTTGCAGTAAAATGTCTTAGAACCGGAGGTTCGTAAGTAAGGCGAAGACCCTTCAATTGTTTGCGATTCCTGAAAACCTGAATCACGCCTTCGGCCACATGGTCAAGGTGTTTGTAAGTGTAGGTACGTCTGGGTAAGGTTAAGCGCATGAATTCAAGTGAACTTTGAATATTTTCAAGGGTATCGGGGTCTCTGCCCATAAGAAACGATCCGATTTCAACCGCACGTACGCCGCTTTCTATATAAAGCGCATTGGTGAAGCTTTGTGCGGGGAACTGATCAAATGGAATATCGGGGAGAATCTTTGCGACATCGACAAATACCGCATGTCCCCCTATGGGGTATTGAACCGGGACGCCGGCATCTCTCAGTCTGTCGCCAAGATACCTTGCCTGGTCGATTCTGTGTCTCAGATAGTGACTATCAAGCGCCTCCTCAAGGCCAACGGCAAGCGCGTCCATGTCACGGCCACTCATACCTCCATAAGTCGGGAAGCCTTCCATCGGGACAATGCGTGTCTGGCATTTTTGAAAAAGCGCTTCATCATCCTTGATGGCGATGATTCCCCCCATGTTGACAAGCCCGTCTTTTTTTGCGCTCATGAGGAAAATGTCCGCATAGCTGAACGCTTCACGAGCAATTTCGAGAATGGTCTTGTCTTTATACGCATCTTCGCGCTCTTTGACGAAAAAGGCGTTTTCCGCGTAGCGTGCACCGTCAATCAGAACGGGGATGCCTTTGTCCTTGACGATGCGGCTCACTTCCTGCATGTTTTTCATGCTTACGGGTTGACCGCCTGCAGAGTTGTTGGTGATGGTCAGGATGACACCTGCGACATGCCCATCATGCGTTTCAAGCAAGGTTTTTAGCTTGTCGATGTCGAAGTTCCCTTTGAAAGGGTGGTAGTTTTGTGTGTCATAGGCCTCTTCAATGACACAGTCAATCGCTCTGGCGCCCGCTATTTCAACGTGTGCGCGTGTAGTGTCAAAGTGGATATTGGAGATTACGATGTTTTTGTCCTCATTTACGAGATTTGGGATGACTACCTGTTCAGCACCTCTCCCCTGATGGGCGGGCATGAAGTAATCATAGCCCGTGATATGCTTGACGACCCCTTCGAGTCGGTAGAAACTTCTGGACCCTGCGTAAGCTTCATCGCCGCGCATGAGTGCAGCCCATTGTTCCTGGCTCATGGCACCGGTGCCTGAGTCAGTCAAAAGGTCAATGTAGACATCCTCGCTTTTAAGTGAAAAGGGATTGTATCCAGCGTTTTCAAGGAGGGTTTTTCTTTCTTCTTTGGTGGTTTTACGGATGGATTCAACCATTTTTATTCTATAAGGTGGCGCTTCATACTTGGTGTTCATTCAACCATTCCTCTCTATGTTTTCCTATTCCATTATACATGAAAGACGCTAAAATGAAAACGCTATCTAGAAAAACCTTTTGGGTTCTTAATGGGAATTGGGTTATTAGGCATCTGCACTAAGATTTAATGGACGTCTCATTTATTTAGCGTATCATCCCAAGCTCAAGACGCCTCATGTTATACTTTCACTTGAGGAGTGATACATAATGGACGCATTGAAAAAGACGACAATTAAAGGAAAAAACCTTAGAAACAGACTGGTTATGGCCCCTATGACCACTTACAGTGGCAATGAGGATTACACCCCTTCAAATGAAGAACTGCACTATTATAAATTGAGAAGTCAGACGGTTGGAATGGTCATTACCGCAGCCGTAGCCGTCAGTGAAACTGCCCATGCGTTTGAACGGCAGATAAGCCTTGAAAGCGATTCATATGTCAAGGCGATGGCTCACCTGGCCAATACCATTAAAAAAGAAGGCGCACTTGCCATTGCACAATTGCATCACGGGGGACGCATGAACAACCCGAACCTTTATGAAAATTCAAGCAACATTGTAGCCCCTTCCCCATTGAAAGCACAAAGAGACAATGCAGTGACACCAAGAGAAATGACTGAAGAAGAAATTCTCCAAACAGTGGAGGATTTCAAAAATGCGGCTGTGCGAGCCAAAAAAGCCGGCTTTGATGGTGTGGAGATCCATGGCGCCAATACTTATTTGCTGCAACAATTTTTTTCAGGCTATTCGAACATAAGAGAAGACCGTTATGGCGGCACGCTAGAAAAAAGACTGACCTTCATTGATGAAGTGACGGACGCCATTATAGAAGCCACCCATGATGAACAGTTCATCGTTGGGTACCGTTTGTCTCCTGAAGAAATCGAACCCAACGGCATAACGCTCAAAGATACGGATTATCTCGTTGATCATCTGAATGAGAAAAATCTGGATTACATTCATCTGTCCTTGAGGCAGTATGCACAGACATCCATGCGGGATGAATCCATCACCATCCCAGTCGTCTCAAGACTAAAAAGCCGACTTCGCCCTGAGCTTTCATTGATTGTTTCAGGTGATATCCATACCACTGAGGATTTGCTTCATTCCATGAAACTGGGCGGTGATTTCTTTGCCCTTGGAACCGCGCTTTTGGCAGACCCTTCTGCAGGGGCATCCCTCAAAGACAAAGGCGATGTTGACAGGACATTCAAAGAACCCACACTGCCTTCCTCTTTATATGAGCGGCTCAAGAAGAATGAACACGCCTTCAAACACAAAGGGTATACTTTCTAGTTGAACCTTTGAAAACTTCACGCTATACTATGCCTACGAGGTGATACCATGTATGAACTGGAACCAATGAAATCCACCGCGCTTGCACGCAAGCTTTCCAGCCCTCCCGTATTCAATGAAGGGATTCTCAAACGCATGACTCTGGATAAGGACGAAACCGTCCTCGAGATGGTGATTCTCAGTGAAAAGAACCCTGAGCTAAAAAAAGACACCCATGTGAATCTGTGTCTCAAAAACCTTTATTCATTCAACGTGGAAAGTGAAAAAGTCGCCAACGGCCTTTTTGTGATTGACAGTCTGGACATCCGAAACGAAGGTACCAACCTTCATCTCAGACTTGAAAACACCCGTGGAGAAACAAGCGTATTCAGATTTGAAAGCATTGAACTGAAAGACTAAAAAAAGCGTGATTCCAAGTCCATGGAATCACGCTTTTTTCAAGTTCATTTGATTAAAGTGGTATTGTGACGCAAATTCAACATCAAAGCAGTTGCCTGCATGGGATTCAAAGTCCCATCCTGTTTGGTGTTTAAAAACAAGTAGGCGGGGTTTTTGAACAAATAGGTTGCACTGTAATACGTTCCCTGAGTACATGGGCGCTTTGGTTCGTACTCAAGGATGACACCGTCTTCAAGCAAGGTATTTATCACCCAATTCGAGTCTTTTGTCTCATTGAGATTCACCGTCCTTTGATTGAAGCTCAATGAATGTGGGTGTTCGTGGTGTCTTTTGAAAAACCACCCATCAAAATTGGTGAAGATTCTAGTGTGCGTGCAGGGCATGCAATCACTCCTTTTTGGATTTTTCCCAAAAAGAAAATCCCTATCAAAAGATAGAGAGTCGTTCCCTATCTTCGACCGAAGTCACAGGATTTAGCACCTTGCCATCTGGCAGGTTGCTGTACGGTTTGAGCCTGTCTCTACCGTACTCTTCATAGGTTGATTCAATTATACCACAGATTGTGTAAAAGAAAAATGCCTAGAAGTCTAGGCATTGGTTTGTCTTGTTGAATGCAAGCCGTCTTTGAGAACGTTGATTTCCTTGAATCCTTTTTTTGAAAGTTTCTTGGCGGCTTTTTTCGATTTGCGACCATTGTCGCAATAAATATACAAAGCCTGATCCTTTGGAACCTTGGTCTGGGTTTTGCTTGCCAGTCTTGAAACTGAAATGATGCGTGCACCCTTGATTTTGTCTTTTTCGGCCTTCTCTTTTTTACGAATGTCGATGAGCTGGCCTTTCCGCATGCCTTTTTTGAATGTGTCCCACTCCAACAAATGAACATTTTCAGTGGGCTTTTGACGCATCTTCCAAAAAAGAAACCCAAGGACGAACCCTGCAAAAACCGGTATGGCGATTTCGATGAATGAACCCATGTTAACACCTCTTTCAACGTAATTATAGGCAAGAGCTTGAAGGTTGTCAATTATAAAGATTGTATCACACCATTTTTAAAGAGGAAAATTCCATGATATGGTATCCTGTATATAGGAGGATGATACTATGAAACAGTATGTTGCATTAATTACGGGCGCATCCGGTGGTATTGGAAGCGCCATTGCCACTACACTTGCAGAGGAAGGCTACAAAGTGGCCCTTCATTATGGATCAAGCAAGGAAAAAGCTGAAAAACTCAAAGACACGCTTATAGGCAAAGGCTTTGATGCCTGGACGGTACAGGGAGACTTGACGAAGAAGTCCGATGTGACAAGTGTTGTTGAAAAGACCCTTGATCATTTTTCTCACATTGATGTTTTGGTTAACAATGCCGGTGCACTGAATGATGCGCCCATTGATGAAATGAGTGATGAGGCATTTGACCAAGTCATGGCTATCAATGTCAAAGGGCCATGGCAATTGATCAAGGCTGTCGTACCGCACATGAAAGCGAAAGCCTATGGTCGGATTGTGAATATTTCAAGTGGGGTTGGAAGTTTCGGAGCGGCCAATAAATCCAATTATGGCGCTTCCAAAGGGGCCATCAACACATTGACAAAGTCTCTTTGCAAGGAACTCGGTCCATTTGGCATCACCGTCAACGCAGTAGAACCGGGTATGATCAATACGCCCATGACCGATTATATTGACGATAAAGACAAAGCGGCTTACATCAGTCGTATTCCAAGAGGCAAGCAAGCCCGTCCTGAAGACGTGGCCCATGCAGTGAAATGCTTTGCAAGTGACGCAGCCTCGATGATCAGTGGACAAATCATCGGTGTCAATGGCGGTCTTAGATAGATAAATGCTTTTTTAAGGCGATATTTCTTTAGGGATGGCTTTTTATGCGGGGTGCTTTGTGATATAATGGTTATGCATAAATTATAAGGAGGCGTGCTTATGATTTCACGCTTCAAAACGCACCCCTATCTTCTTGGTTTAGGGATTGGTGCCGTAATGATCGTAGTGTTCGTTTCGGGAACTTATCTTTTTGCCAGGGGATTTTATTTTATTGGGGCCTTGCTTACCGGTCTCGGTTTATTGACCTGGCCTTCATTTGCAGGGTTGGCACTTTTCATGCAAAGAAAAGACACCCATTCCAAAATTTACAACAAGACCCTTTGGATGATCCCTTTAGGGGCCATCCTCATTGTGGCAGGTGTCAACTTGCTTTTAACCATTAAATGATTTGAGGCGAGTACTATGAACCAATTGTTCAAGCTTTATATGAAAACCACCCATCGCCCCCTTTCAGCGTACATCGTGTATCCCAAGAAAGGTAAGATTTCCAAAAAGGCTTATGGTCTTATTGGGCTCTTTTTCATTGCTTTGGTCTGGTTTGTCTTGTCATTACCCGTCTTTGAAGTGGTTGATCCTTATTTCATGACCCTTGAAATCCTTGGCTACACTGCGATTGTTATGGTGCTTTTGCCACTTATCTACATCAACTTCAAAACCACAGGGAAAGTTGTCGTGACAACCGATGCATTTGCCACTCAAAATATGTTCAGACGCTACAAACTATATATGTACAAGGATGTATTGAAAGTCAAGCAAACCAGAAAAAACCATCTGAAAGTGAAAACGAGAAACGGCCGTGTCGTCATTCGCTTTCCCGACTATGATACCCAGCTTGAAGCCATCAAAACGATTTTCAATTATATGGGCTTTTTCAGTGAAAAGAAACGCCCACACAAAGTATTCGTTGAAAACAACCGCATCTCCGTTCAGGAACTCACTCCTTCAATCGATCCACAGAGTCAGACGCTTCTTGAACGCTTTGAAGATGATTACTATCACGTGACGGTGGATCAACTTGATTCCATCCTGCTTTACAACGTCCAGATCAACCGCATCAGAATCGTTGACAAACGGCATCTCTTGTTCGAACTTTCGCATATGGACATCAAACTCAAACACCCTACGAACACCAAAAGAACCGCAATGAAAACCGATGAAGCGTTTCTGCTCATGCAAG
>JAGYML010000025.1 GCA_018400615.1 bacterium
AGTGTCTACCACAACCATGGAACATGCCTACAATCAGCTTCTGATTGAAGGCTACATCAGAAGTGTGCCTAAAAAGGGCTATTTCGTTGAGGCTGTTCCAAGCACCTTGCACCACAAGGAAAACGAACAGGCAAGCATGCATGAAGAAAAGAAGGTGCCCTTCAACCTGGCTCAGACTCCCGACATGTTTGACACTGAGAGATTCAGAAAGATCATGAATGAAGTCCTTTCCACAAATTCTTCTATTTATGAGCCGTGTCTTCCAAGTGGTGAATGGACCCTGAGAACTGCCATTGCGAATCACCTGAGGACCGCCCGGGATGTCGTAAGCAGCCCGGAAGCCATCATGATCGCCTCAGGCATCCAGCAACTGATTATCACACTTGGAGACATGTTTCAATCCAAGAAGACCGTAGCATATCTGAAGCCTGGTTTTTCGCGTGCGCTACATGCCTTTGAAATCAGTGGATTTGAACTTGAAGGCCATGATACACTCAGTGAACTACTGGAGTCAGAACCGGATCTTATTTATCTGTCCCCTTCCAACTTGTACCCTTCTGGTGAAGTCATGCCTATCAACGACAGACTCAAACTGATCAAACACGCCAATGCGCAGGGTGCCACACTGATTGAAGACGACTACAACCACCTGTTCAGATACAACGCCTATCAGATTCCCACGCTTTACTCACTATCTTCTAAGGATACGGTCATCTATATCGGTTCCTTTTCACGGAGTACTTTGATCAGTCTGAGAATGAGTTACATGGTTGTACCAAAACACTTGCTCAAACGGTATGATATGACACTCGCCCAAACCGTTTCCAAGCCTGATCAGTTGACTATGGCACGGTTTATTGAGGAAGGGCATTATCAACGCCATCTCAAGCGTCTCGCTAGGCTTTCCAAACAAAAAAACGAGGCTGTCAAAAGAGCCCTTGAACCCTATATTGAAAATAAACGTGTAGACATTTATGGTTTGCAAAGCAACATGCACTTCGTAATTCGATTTGAAAATAAAAGTGATTTCACAAAGATTGTAGACAGACTCAAATCCATGTCCATGGCCTACAGAACATTTGATGAAGAGCGTCCCAAGGATATCCTTGTTCCCTACAGTGGAATAAGCATTGATTCAATGAAACAAACCATGGACAAACTCATGAACGGCATTTAAACTTTCATTTAAGAGGTGGAATTATGGCAACGCAAATACTTGTTTTTCCCCATCAACTTTTCAAGTCAATCAAGGATATGGAAGGCACTGTGGTACTTGTTGAAGACCCTTTGTTCATTGGAGACAAGGCTTACCCCATTCGTTTTCACAAACAGAAACTCATGCTGCATTTTGCATCGATGAAGGCTTTTGAAGAAACGTTAAAAGACATGGGCAAAGAAGTGAAAAGACTTTCTTACGAAGATGGAAACATCCCGGATTATTTCAGGTTTTCAGACTCAAAAGACACTGTTACCTACTTTGATCCTGTAGATTATACTTTGCAAAAGCGTCTTGATAAACAGAGTAAACATTTCAAAGGACAGGTTAAAAAACTGAATAGTCCAAATTTCATTGCGACAAACGAAACCATAGACGCTTATTTTAAAAATGACAAGGATTTTTACATGCACAAGTTCTACATTCACCAGCGGCATACACATGATGTGCTTTTGGAAGGCGGAAAGCCTCTGGGTGGAAAATACAGTTTTGACACACAAAACAGGAAGAAACTTCCGAAGCAAGTACCCCTCCCAAAGAGAGAAACACATCCTGAATCCAAGGTTTTGAAGAAAGCGAAAGAAAGAGTCGAAGAAGATTTTGCAAACAACCCTGGAAACACTGATAATTTCGATTATCCTTTGACACATGATGAAGCCGAAGAAGCGTTTGAGTTCTTTTTATCTCACAAACTTGAAAAGTTCGGGCCCTATCAGGATGCCCTCAGTACAAGAGGCAGCGAACTCTTTCATTCAAAACTATCCGCCGCTCTCAATATCGGCCTTCTAAGTCCAATGGAGATGATCAGAAAGGCAGAAGCCACGGATGTTGATATTGCCTCTAAAGAAGGCTACATCAGACAAATACTTGGCTGGCGTGAGTTCATGCGTGCGAGCTATGTTAAACTTGGAAGGCGCCTTAGAACATCCAACCATTTAAACCACACGCGGGCCATGCCCGATTGGTTCAAGCAGGGTGCAAGTGGTATCAAACCTCTGGACATTGTCATAAAAAGAATAGGCAATACAGCCTATTCACACCATATCGAACGCTTGATGGTGCTTGGCAATCTTTGTTTGCTACTTAGAATTGAACCGAATGAAGTCTACAGATTTTTCATGACAACCCATATTGACGCCTATGACTGGGTCATGGTACCGAATGTTTATGGGATGAGTCAGTTCGCCTCAGGCAACTTGCTTGTCACAAAACCCTATTTTTCAGGATCGAATTATATCAGGAAAATGAGCGACTTTGGAAAAGGCGAATGGGTTGAACTTTGGGATGCGCTTTTTTATCTGTTTATCAGAGACAACCGCGCCCTAATTGAAAAAAGTCCGAGACTGAGAATGCTATTGAAACACCTTGACAAGAAAAGCGATGAAACAATGAAACGCTATGAGTCCCTTGCAAAGCCTTATCTCAAGGATTGAAAACACATTTGCAAGGGTATGTTACTATTACATGAAAAAGCCCTGCCAACATCAGAGTCAGACTCTGTGTTGACAGGGGTTTTTGTTTTCAAAGTCTATTCGGACTTACTGTCGATTGCAAGTTTCACACCATGCAAGAGTGAAATGATGATGAAGAATCCAGCCGCAATCAATGGCGCTGCAGTGCTTGTAAGCATGCCATCAACCACTGGCTCATCATAGATGAAGACAGACGCAAGAATGAATATTACTGCCAGGATCAAAAAGGTCATGACATTTTTCTTGAGCGTATCCCTTCTGCCCATGTAGGCATCATTGAAGATAGACCGCGTAATGTAATAAAGCCCTGGCAAAGCGATAAGAACCATCATCTCGGCAATCGGATCGGCCCAGGTAATGCCAACGACCGATTTGATTAGGGCGTTCACAATCAAAAGCACGTAAATGATCATGAGTCCGTGAAAGCCAAGACGGTAATTGACGAGTTTCTGACGTTCATCATAGTTTTCATTGTTCATGTGTATCATCCTCCCAAAATAATTGATCCAGTGTTTTATCAAGTGCTTTGCTGATGGCGATGCAGAGATTCAACGAGGGGTTGTAGTCCCCCTTTTCAATAAGGTTGATGGTTTGCCTTGTGACACCAACCTTTTTTGCAAGTTGAGCTTGCGTCATGTCTTTGAAGGCTCTTGCACTTTTCATCTTAAGATTTTTTGCCATCGGATCACCTCTGCTTACAAAATAATATATTTCATAATAAAAGTCAACTATATATTACAAAAAATATAGTATTTATTGAAAAACACGGTTCAACAAGTGTAAAAGGCTCAGCAAACAATTTTTAAAGTCATGACAAATGTCACTACAAGAAGATTTGTTTATTTAGTATACTTCAGGTGAGGTGATAGAAATGATTGTACAACTAAATGACGTAATCAAACGCTACCAACAAAAAAGACTTGCACTGGACCATCTTGATTTTGATGTGAACAAGGGTGAAGTCGTTGGACTTTTAGGACCGAATGGTGCTGGGAAGACCACGGCCATCAAGACCATTGTCGGGCTTGAAGACATTGACGAAGGGTCTGTCAAGATTTTTGGACAGACGCACAATGGGAAAAACCAAGCGGTCAAAAAACGCATTGGGCTCGTGACTCAGGAACTGACCATCTATGAAGATCTGAGTGCCTATGAAAATCTTCTCTTCTTTGGAAAGCTTTACGGACTCAGAGGCGATGCACTTAAAAAACGGATAGAAGAGGTTTCCAAACTTATCGGGCTTGAAGAGCGAATCCACGACAAGCCAAGCCGCTATTCAGGCGGGATGAAACGCAGGCTCAATATAGGATGTGCGCTTTTGCATGAACCCGAACTCATCATCATGGACGAACCTACTGTGGGCATCGATCCCCAAAGCAGAAACTACATTCTGGAATTCGTGAAGACCCTCGCAAAAGACAGTGATACCGCAATTATTTATACGTCTCACTATATAGAGGAAGTCGAAGCCATTGCGGATAGAATCTTCATCATTGATGAAGGGCATATCATCGCAAAAGGGACCCTTGATGATTTGATTGCGAAGATCAAGGGCGATCATCACACCATGATCAGCGTTGACATACCTTCCAAGAAGACTCTTGAAACGTTCAAAGCCATGGATGATGTGAAAGACGCTTCTCTCAAAGATTCGACTTACCATATTGTGACGCTGCCTGGTGTCAATGTGCTTGATGCGTTTTTGAAGACGCTTGGAGACACTAAGATACTCCAGGTTTATGACAAGCAGCCCAATCTTGAAGATGTCTTCTTGATGCTTACAGGGAAGCGTCTGCGTGATGGCGAGGTGACCTAGATGGTTCGCTTTTATTTCATGCGCATATTGAAAGACTACCTCGCCCATGCCATATTCATAGGATTGCCCGTTTTCTTGATCGCAACCCTTACCTACATCAATGCCCCCAATCAGGTGAACTGGCCTGAAGTCTCCAGGGTCATTGCGATACTTTTCATACTCATGTTTCAGATATTTGGCGCGTCCTATACCTTCGAAGGTCTTCAAAAGGACTTCCTCTCTCCCATGAAGGACCGTCTTCACGCAACCCCTGTGAACCCTGCTTGGCTTGTGGTCATTCAGATTGGCTACAGCACCATCGTCAGCCTACTTCAAAGCCTGGTTCTGATCGGATTCACGATGTTCTTCTTTGATGCGGCATTTGAAAACATCCCAGGGCTCCTGGGGATTTTGATCCTCTCTGCACTCACGGCGCAACTCCTTGGAGGACTGCTCGTGCTTCTCACGAAAAGCGCCGCAAAATCACAGGTTGTCATGACGCTTTATGCCATTGTCGCACCAATACTGGCCGGCCTAAATTTCGAGTTGCCAGACAGTAATGTCAAGCCCTACATTGAGAAGTACTCATCCCCTGTAGCCTGGGCGAACACAGGGCTTGAGGGTGTTCACACGGGTAACGCGAATTCTATCATCTTTAGTGTTCTCATGCTCTTTGGATTCGCTGTCCTCCTTGGACTGCTTCTCAGACACTTCGCCAGGAAGGTGATTTTATGACAGTCTTTTTCGAACTCGCACTGAAAAGAACGCTGCGTCAAAAAACGCTTGTGATTGCGATGATGGTGTTTCCTGTCATCCTCGCAACCGCGCCGCATCCTGCACGAGAAGCGCCACCCATCGGCTTTACGCTATACGGCCTCATTATTTTATTCAGCGGATTTCTTCTTACCAAGCAGATTATTGACGACAGAAGTTATGGCACCATCACCCGCATTGCGGCTGCGCCCATCAGACACTTTGAATACCTTCTTGGTCACATGGGAGCCTATTTATTGATACTTCTCATACAAAACCTCGTGTTCACTGTGATTGCCCATGCAAGTTTTGAGTCTTTGGATATTTCACTTGGCATGCTCTTTGTGACTTATGCAGTATTTTCCATTCTCTCCATTACCTTTTCACTGTTTTGGCACATGCTGTTCAGAACGTATGCCACAAGCATTGCCATCTACAGTGTCATCGTGAACATGGTTGCGATGCTTGGGGGTCTCATTGTACCAATTCCCTTCTTGCCCGAAAGAATCATCACCATCGGACGCATTCTTCCGACTTATTGGTTCGCAAACGCGGTGCAGCATGTTTATGAGGGGAGTAACCTAACCGCGCTTCTCAGCTTGTTCATTGTCATTTCGTTTGCTATAATGTTCTTAGTAATGGGGTCCAAGAGGAGATTGACGTGATGCAAAAACTGATCAGGCATGTGCTTTTTTGGGACATAAGCGTTCTTACTTTGCTTTATGCAGGCACCGTACTCCTTATAAAACCGCAGACACCTGCGGTTTTTTTGCTTATGCTGGTCTCATTGAATCTGCTTGCACTCTATTTCAGATTTGATCAACTGAAGCGGTATTTGTTCCTCATCTATGGGGTGATTCTCGCGAGTGGGTTTATCTTTTCTGAGGCGCTGTATTTTTCATTTCCGTTTGTCTATTTGTTAATGAAAGAAGGAAAAGCGCCATACAGTATTCTTGTTCTGCCCTTGATAATTGCCATTAACCCTTTTGAATGGACACTTTATGCATTGTATGTTTTTGCTTTTAGCATCGGAACCCTTGTCAATCTCTGGCAGTCTGAGAGAATGACACTTTTGAAAACCATTGATACCCATCGAAAAAAGGTCTTTGATATACAAAAAGAGCATACGGACCTACTTGAAAGTCAATCTGAAATTTCCAGAATAGCAGCCTACAATGAAAGAGATAGAATCGCTCAGAAACTGCATGATGATCTGGGACATGAAATGACGGCTGGGTTGCTCAATCTCAAAGCTTATCAAAACCTGAAACACCAAGGCAAGGAAAAAGAAGAAGTTCTCGATATTGCGCTTAGACGCTTTGAGAAGGCGGCCAGCGATCTCAAAGACACCGTCCACAACACAAAACCGTTGATTGCATTTGGAAGAGACGTTTTTGATAAACAGATTGCCGCCTTCGATCTTGACATCAATTACACTAAAAGCGGAGATTTTCAAAAAATCAAACCACACCATTGGCAGATACTCAATGCCGTTCTCAAGGAGAGCCTCACAAATATAATGAAACATTCCGACGCATCCATGGTGAATGTCTTGTTGGAAACAAGTCAGCGTATGATAAGGCTAAGCATAGAAAACGACCGTCCGAAATCATTCAACACACACAAACCAGGGTACGGGCTTTCATTTATGCGCAAACGCGTAGAAGCGTTTGACGGCACCTTTTCGCTTCAAAAGGGACAAACATTCAAATTGCTTGTGACCCTGCCTACGAAGGAGGAAGACTAAATGAAACTATTGCTTGTGGATGATGATAAGGATGTGCTCAACAGTCTTGAAATACTGCTTTCAAGTGAGAATACCATCCACATTATCGGGAAAGCTGAAAATGGGAAAGACGCTTTGGATTCAATCAGTAAAGCAGCTCCGGATATTGTACTCATGGATATCAGAATGCCTGTCATGGGAGGTATCGAAGCGACGGCCATCATCAAAGAAAGATGGCCCGCCATAAAGATTATCATGCTCACCACCTTCAAGGACTTCAGGCATATCCATCAGGCCCTCCATGCCGGTGCACTGGGCTATCTTCTTAAAACAGACGATTTAGTCAAACAAATCGAAACCATTAAAGCGGTTTACAATGGGCATGCTATACTAAGTAATGAAGTATTGGCATCATTAACAGGTCAGAATAACGATGACACACTTAGTGAAAGAGAAAACAGTGTGGTTGAACTCATTGCCCACGGCTATCAAAACAAGGAAATCGCCAAGCGCTTATTCATAGGCGAAGGGACAGTGAGAAATGTCATCTCCAATATTCTCGATAAACTATATCTGAGAGACCGTACCCAAATTGCCATTTATTACTGGCAAACTAAAGAAAAATAATGTTCTATGAGAGAAAGAGGGACGACCATGAAGGATAACTATCTTAAAAAAGAACTCTATGAAAAATTCAAAAATGATACGGAAATTTTTGATTTTCTCCAGGAAGCCACCCTTGACGGGCTATGGTATTGGGATTTGGAAAACACTGAAAATGAGTGGATGAGTCCAAAATTCTGGCGCACACTGGGCTATGATCCAAGTGAAAAAGAGCATGCATCCAGTGAATGGCAGTCCTTGATTCACCCTGAAGACCTGAAAGTTGCTACCATGAACATGAAGCGTCACCTCGAGGACCCTGGTTACCCATACGATCAAATTACCCGTTATACCCATAAAAATGGCTCCATGGTATGGATTCGTTGCAGAGGGTTTGCTATTAGGGATGAAGCAGGCACCCCTCTTAGAATGATTGGAGCACATATGGACGTGAGTGGTATTATGCGTTCAAACAAACGAATCAAACATCTTAAAAACGAGTATGAAACGGTATTCAATGGTACCCAGGATGCTTTGTTTTTAATTGATGTAAGAGGGCCAAGCTATTTCAGATACATTAGAAACAATGAATCCCATCAACAGAAAACCGGCATTACTCAGTCCATGATTGAAGGCAAGACGCCTATTGAATTGCTTGGAAATGAAGCGGGTGAAGCGGTAACTGAACGCTATCAGTCCTGTGTAGATGCCAAGGATGTAGTAAGCTATGAAGAAACCCTTGACCTCTTATCAGGTAGAAGGGTGTGGCATACCACACTGACCCCAATCATTGAAAACAATAAAGTGGTACACATCGTAGGTTCAGCTGTAGATATCACTGAAAGGAAGGCCCTTGAAAAAGAACTGTCTTACCGCGCAAACTACGATGCCCTCACCGGGCTTGTCAATCGAGATTATCTGAGTGAAATTGTGGATGTCAAAACCGCTGATATGCATCATCAGTTCGCATTTATTTTCATCGATCTCGATGATTTCAAACCCGTCAATGATACATACGGGCATCTGGCAGGTGACCGCGTTCTCAAGGTGACCGCTGACAGGCTTCTTAAGATTACAGATGAACAAGACATTGTTTCTAGACTTGGGGGCGATGAATTTGTGGTGATTAAATGCAATATCCAATCACCGAATGCCATTGATAATTTCAAGAGAAACCTTGAAACCGCTATTGGCGAACCAATCTATTATGACGCTCACCAACTGAAGGTAAAAGCATCCATTGGCCATTCAATCTTTCCTTTGGATGGACTTGATTATGATCAGCTATCGTTCAAAGCCGACGCAGCCATGTACTCCGTGAAAAACAAGTCCAAATAGTCTACACTGAATCCATTGAATTTACTGTTTACCAAATCAAAGGCAAGGGGAATCACTATGCAAAATCATAATTTCAACGGGAGCAAGGACAATAGTAAATATGGCTACAAGGATTATGATCACTACTATAATAAAGATTCCAAAGAGCACAATCATGAAAGAAGCCCCATTCCATTTTTTATCGGGATCGTTCTATTCATTTCCACGGTTGTGTTTATTTTGATTTTTTAAGAGTGCCAACTAAAATCACTCACATAGCTGTATGAGTTTTTTTAATAAACCATTTAAATCAAGGACTTTTATGACACATGTGCCAAGTGATTTAATCTTTAATCTCTAGTATAATAAGCCTACAGTCGTTAGTTTTCTAGGGTGTTTACACCCTATTTGTGGTCACGAATTTTTAAATGGTTGGCCGGTATTTTTATAACTAAAAAGGCCAGTGGGCCTTTTTGCATTTATCATAAGGGTTGGATTCGAAATCAAAACCTTGAGAATAGGCTTGAACCCGTTGCAATTAAATAGATGAGTATTGAGACGCCTTTGATTAGAGAAATTTCCCTGACACAGCTTTTGAATAGCTCATAAGAAGGCTTAGCCATAAGTATTGGCAGTTTTTATGTAAATGCATCTATCGCTTTCTTCGCTATTGTTGGAAAGTGAATTCTAAGGAATCAATTATTAAATAAACTCAGAGGAAGGATACGGTAATATGGCGCAACCATACGGTATGAATAAAAATGAAGCGCTCAATAAACTGGACCTTGAATTGGGGGCATCGAAAGAAACCATTTTATCAAGAACCAAAGAGCTTGCTGATGAATTGGAGGTAAGCGACAATCCTGAGGATCATGCAAAACTTGCAGATATTTATGCGGCTACTCAGACCCTTCTTGAAGATGAAGAACATCGTGTTTCTTCAAGGAGATTAAAGAAGAAGCGTATGAAAATAGGACTTGTGAGTGGCATTGCATTGACGGTTGTCGCATTGGTCGCTGTCTTTTCAATCATTTCAATCAACCGAGATAACACATACAGTGATTTGAGAGAAATGATGAAAGAAGTAAGCATTGCAAATTACGAAGACATTGGCGATATCTTAAATGACCTGCCGGATAACTATGAAGATGTCGCAACATTCAAAGACCAGTATGCTTCGATCAGGAGCAATATTGAAGTGATTGAAAACAATAATGTCTTTGAATCCACTTCAGTTATGAGAGTGGCTTACTACGATCTGAAAGAGTTGAATGAAGAAACTGACGATTGGGATCTTTCTTATTATTTGGGCCGTGTTGACACAAGGGTGTTGTTACTTGGCGTTCAGTGGGAAAGTAGTAGGGCTTACTTTCACTTAGTAAAAAACCCCGGAGAAGCAATAGGGACAAGTCTTGACAGCGCTCTCCCAAATGCTAAAGATCCCGAAGAGGATTATTATGTCTACACTCTCAATAATAGACGCATTATAGGCTTTATAAATATCAATGATCGAACTGAAAAATTTAAGGCTTATGAGATTCTTTCGATAGATGAAGACGCCTTGCGTATTTACGCTTTTACTACTGACGAAACCTACACGCTATATTCGACGAGTTCATAATAGAAAGGGGAGATGAACCATGGCATATTCAAAAGAAGCCCTCAGTCATGCATCTGAAGTGCTGGGTATAGATTCAACCGCAAAAACGGATGAAATCATCGAAAAGACGAAAAAGCTAAGCGAAATGCATGCTCAGGAACAAACAGCGGAAAGCTTTGAAAAGCTGATCGAAATTCATAAAGCAAGCGAACTCTTGCTTGAAGAAAGCAGAAGCACCACCTCACAAGAAGAGACATCAACCAGTAAAAGAAAAAGCTCGTTTTTTGAACCGGGTGACCGTAAAACAAATAATCAAAACAAACATCAGTTAAAAAAGAAGCGGAAGAAGCTTGCCTTCATCGCTTTGGGAGTATTGCTTGTCCTATCAGCCATAGCCTTGCCAATAGGGCTATCAAGGCTTAGAGCGAATCAATACAGCACCCTCGAATCACAAATGCTCAATTTCGAAAAATTGAATATGGAAGAGATAGGTGAAACAATAAACAGCCTTCCAAGAGATTATAAAGATGTTTCATCCATTGATAACCAGTATGACGAGATCATGCGTGAAGTGCTGATGATTGAAAACAACGCGGTGAATATAGATAGCGAAAGAATGAGAACCGCTTATTACAATCTGGAGTCCATTGATGAAAGTACTAGCGACTGGGATCTCTCTGAATATTTAAATAGTCGGAGTAACAAAATAAAATTGTATGATATTACATGGACAAACGACGATTACTTTTTCTATTACAGACCAAGCACCCAAAACCCAAAAGGAAGTCGGTTAACCAGTGATCTGCCAAGCAAAGTGGAAGAGGGAAAGGACTATGTGTATACGGTAGAAGACAACCACACCTTTTTTGAATACGAGAATGTCAATGACTTTACTGAATCATTTGATGCCTACAAGATCTTGTCCATTGAAGAAGATGCTATAACGGTGCTTTGTTATAGCAATGATGAAACCTATACGCTTTACGCAGACTGAGTAGGCACCACGTTTTTGTCTCACTAAAAACAGCAACACTGTTGTGTCTAATATTTGGTGAATTTCAGAACGACACTGCCACTTTTTCAAAGATTTAATTTTGCCTTCGTTCATGGTATGATTATTTTATAAAGGGTTAAATATTGGGATAAGGGATGGTTGTTACTATGTCGGGATGGAAAAGCGCATACAACAAGAAAAACAAGGAACTGGAAGGCAGATACAAGGAAAAGCATCACTTGAGAAGTTTCAAGGAAGTTTATATCATGCTTGCGATTGCGATTGTTTTAATCGTATTATCATTTATTTTTGGAGATTAAAAGGTCTTTAGTAGGACCTTTTTTCTTTTGTTGGTAATAATCCTTTTTTTGAGTAATTGCCAATAACCGCTGTTTTAATACTTAAACTAAAATGTATTATTGATAGAAATCATAATCACATAATAATTTATATTGACAATAGTGTGTATTGTACAGTATTATAATATCGAGGTGATACCATGGACAAAGAAAAGATAATCAAGAATTTCAATCAGGAACTGAGTAAAGGCTCCATGGTTATGGTCGTGCTAAGTCTATTAAGGCGTGAAAAATATGGGTATGACCTGGTGAACCAAATGAAAGAGGAAGGCTTTGAAATTGAACAGAACACCCTTTATCCAATGCTAAGACGGCTTGAAAAACAAGGCCTTTTGGAATCGAGCTGGGAAGTGAGTACCTCACGGCCCAGAAAGTATTATAAAACTACGGAATTTGGACAAGACGTGCTTGGTGAACTGATAACACTTTATAATGATTCAGTGAAACGCACCAAATGTGTTTTGAAGGAGGAAGACAATGGATAAGATTAACCGATACCTTTATCAGGTAAAACGCTATTTAAGCGGCAGAAACAAAGATGACATCATAGAAGAGCTAAGAAGCCTCATTCTTGATGAACTTGAAGCATCTGAAGACACGGTGTCCAAAGAAGAAAGACTGGATGTTATACTCAAAGAGTTTGGACATCCACGCGTCGTTGCGGCCAAGTATAGCGGGCAAGGCGTTTTAATCCGTGAATCCCTAACACCGATTTTCTGGATGGTGCTCCGAATTCTTGTGGTTGTTGTACCGGCAGCCCTCATGCTTGGAACGACTATTGATTTCTTTACTGAAGAAGGAGCCAACGACTTTGCAGGATTTCTCCTTCATTTGGTAGAAGCACTGCCAGGTATTGCATCGTCCGTATTTGCGGCAATCGGGATTCTGTTTCTGATATTCTATGGAATCTCAAAGGGCACCACCGAAGAAGATATTGAGAAGTTCAACACCTTTGACCCTGAAAAACTATCTAAAGTCCCTGAATCACAGTACAGACTCAAGATGGTGGATGCATTCTTTGAAATTATCGGGTCGGCAGTCTTATTGTATATTTTGAATTATGAACAGGGTGTATTTGGTATCTATCAAAATGGGGAATCCATACCGTTTTTAAATGATTCCTTTAGTACCTTTCTGATATTCATCAACATAGGCCTATTTGTAAGAATACTCATAACAGTATCCCATATTTACATGAACCGGAAGACATTCGCAACCAAAACAATCGAGTTCATTCATACTTTGTATTCATCAACCATCATAATTGCCCTTGCATTGAGTGATGTGCTAAACCAGAATCTTGTTGATACCTACAGTCTTGATATCCTTCCAACGTTATTTACAGCGGTATTGATATTTGCGGCAGTTATCAGTCTTGTAGTAGGCATGGTGGATTACGGTAAAGCGCTTCTCAATCAACCAAGAGCATCACAAATGAAAGAATAGACCTTATAAATAATAAAATCACTAAAAATTGAATTTGATATTAGCGGCGCTCGGGTGTATTATTGAAGTGCATCTGTTAAGCTATACACATAGGAGGCCCCAAGCATGATAAGAAATCTACACGTTACTTACAACAGCAATAACAAGGAAGGGCGATGGGAAGTGAAATACGGAGGCGACCCGACCCCCATCAAAGTCACGATTTCCTTGGATGACGCAATCAAATCCGCCAAACAGATGGCGAAGGATGAACAGTGTGACCTTGTTATTCACGGAATCAATGGAGATATCCAAGATAGACTTTCTTATAGATAATATTATAATTGATTTGTAAAGGGACGGGCATAAAAAGTTACGGATCATTGCTATGAGGTACACTTGTAAGGGTGTGCCTTTTTTCTTGGATAGGGGGTTTATGGTTTAAAGTCTGTTGAATAGTAGCATTAAAAAATACCGAAGAGATCTGAAAATCTCTTCGGTATGAATGGTGTTTTGGGAGAATCCATTTCCTGGATTTCAAGGTGTGAATGAATAGGTGTAGGTCTTATCGTCAAGATCAAGCGTACCGGTTGTAACGCTGTCTTCTATGGCTCCTTGGTCTGTGAAGCCAAGGATTCTATCCAACATGGATTCCTCTATTAGATTGTCTGCAAGGTGGGTTTCTTGCAAAGTAAGGACAAGGTCGGCCGATGTAATCTCTATGGAAATATCAAAAGTGAGATGGACAGCGGTGTCAAAAGAAGGGTATGAATCTCTATGTGCACTGACTGTCACAATCAATTGATTGTCGTCATTGAGATGGGCGTATGCATAGCGCACATCAGCGTAGCGCGATTCTTGAATGGTATAACATTCACTCGTTTCACAGTCACCAAGAGGATCATAATCCTCGTTGAGGTTTTGCTTGATGGAGTCATAGATGACATAGTTGATGAATGTTTCAACCAGTGTGTATTCATCATCAGAGTTTGTAGGATTGAATAGTGCCATAGCGGTTTCAGTCATCCCCTGTTCAGTGGTACCTGTAGAGTCATAGACTGCTTCAGACAAAGCGTCTTCAGTGACGGTTTCATCTACCCAGGATGTCGCGTAGGCGATGCCTCCGAAGATGATGGCGGCGAGCACAACAAGTATGATTATCAGTTTTTTCATAAGAGCTCCTTTATATCAGTTTTGTGTTGAATACGCTTCATGGTTGTTGAATATGCACTTATTATGGTTTTATTTTAACAAATCTCAAGCCCCTTACAACGAATGCAGGCTTATAGGGAAAAAATGTTTTACAGTCTTATTATACGTGATTAAAGGCGCAGCTGATACCTATACGCTCACTTGACTTGAGTTATGCGTGTCCAAATAAAAAGAATTGACCCCTTAAATGGTCAATTCTTTAATTAATGGCGTAGGGTTAGATTTTTACCCAGTTGCATTTGCGATTCTTGTAGTGACAGATTTGTTTAAAGCCGATGGCTTTAAGTTGATCAAGGGCTTTGTCAAAATCACGGGTGAGGGCTTCAGGGTCATGGGCGTCACTGCCAAGGGTGATTTTGCGTCCACCCAGTTCAAAATATCGTTTCACCACTTCAAAGCGCGGGTTGAATGCGTCAAGGCCGTACTTTGAAGAAGAGGTGTTGATTTCTATCGCCTTGTCAAGCATGATGATTCTTTTCAGGATGTCATCGATAAGGGTTTTGTGTTCCTCGTAGACATAAGCTTTTGGGATGCCTGGAACGTATCTTGAGATATAGTCAATGTGGCCGTATACATCGAAGTCGGGAGTGTTTTTCAAGGATTCAAGCACCAACTCGAAATAGCGGCGAATCCCTTTTTCTCTTCCGTATTTTTGAAAGAAGTCGCCATTGTGAAAATCAAGCCCGTCTCCCACGTGAAGACTCATGATGACGAAGTCAAAAGGGTATTGTTTGGTCAAGGCATTCATTTTCTCTTCGGACTCAGGCTGCCAGCCGAGTTCCACACCCATCCCGAAGTAACAGGTGTCCTGCACTTTGTTAAGGCGCTCTTTTTCTTTGAAGAGCGTTTTGAAATCAGGGGTGGTTTCAAAGAGGTCAACAGGAGAATCGAAGTCCACGTGATCGGTGAAGGTGAGCCCTTTTAGATTCAGGGCATTCGCTTTTTCGAGGTAGTTATCAAGTGTCGCGTTTACTGACGCATCCGGTGACTGTACGGTGTGGCTGTGTTGGTCAATCATCGCTCGGTCTTCTTTTTTTGAG
Source organism: bacterium (assembly GCA_018400615.1). Classification (GTDB taxonomy): domain Bacteria; phylum Bacillota_I; class Bacilli_A; order Izemoplasmatales; family Izemoplasmataceae; genus M55B118. Next base: position 15,513 of record JAGYML010000025.1, read on the forward strand.
AGCCTCACCAATGTCTTCAGGACGCACACCTTCATTGGCCATGAGCACGAGGGTGTGGTAGACGAGATCACTGATTTCCTCAGTCATCTCGCTTTTTGAATGGTTCTTGGAAGCGATGATGACTTCACTGCTTTCTTCACCGACTTTTTTAAGAATCTTGTCGATCCCCTTGGTGAATAGGTAGGTGGTGTAGGAGCCTTCAACCGGGTTTTCTTTTCTTTCACTGACGACACTGTACAGTTCACTGATGATGTCACTGACCTGCGTAGTAGAAGCCGTTTCAGTCAAAGGATTGTGAAAGCAGCTTTTGCGGTTTTTGTGGCAGGCGACACCGGTTTGATCCACTTTGAGCAGGATGCTGTCGGCGTCACAGTCGTAGTAGACTTCCTTGACGGCTTGCGTGTTGCCTGAGGTTTCACCCTTGACCCAGATTTCTTGTCTTGAACGTGAAAAGTAGGTGCCTTTTCTGGTTTCAAGCGTGAGTCTCAATGCTTCCTCGTTCATGTAGGCAAGCATGAGCACTTCGTTATCCTCTGCGGACTGAACCACGGCGGGGACGAGTCCATGGTCATTGTACTTTATGTTTGATAGAGTGTTTTGGTCAATCGTTTCCATAATGAGCCTCCTTGATGGGGCGGACGTGTACGTCCGCTTCTAGCAATCTTTTTTTGAGCACGGGAATCGGGATCGTGTTGAAATGAAAGACGCTTGCGGCAAGCAGACCATCCGCCCTCCCTTTTTTCGCACCGTCTATGAAATGCTCAATCGTACCCGCACCGCCTGAGGCGATGATGGGCACATTGACGACGTCTTTGAGACGCCTTAACAGGTCGATGTCATAGCCTGCCTTCATGCCGTCTGAATCGATCGAGTTGATGACGATTTCACCGGCTCCAAGTGCGACGCCTTCCTTCGCCCACTCGATGGCGTCCATGCCTGTAGGGGTACGGCCGCCATTGATGAATACTTCATAGCCATTATCGTGCTTTTTAGCGTCAATTGAAAGCACGATGCACTGATTGCCAAACCAGCGGGCCCCTTCTTTGATGAGATTCTTGTTTTTGACGGCGGCGGAATTGAGACTTACCTTGTCCGCGCCGTTACGAAGAATGTTCTTGATGTCTTCAAGGCTTCCTATGCCTCCACCCACACTGAAGGGAATGTGAATGGTCTTTGCGACTTTTTTGACGAATTCAAAGGAGATTTCGCGTTGTTCATGGGATGCGGTAATGTCATAAAAGACGAGTTCATCCGCCCCCGCTTCACTGTATCTTTTGCCGAGGACGGCAGGGTCATCCACATCAACAATGTCTTTGAACTGCGTGCCTTTTACGACCCGGCCGTTTCTGACATCGAGACAGGGAATTATCCGTTTTGCAAGCATGAGAGTGCCTCCTTGATATCAAGTTTGCCTTCATAGATGGCCTTGCCTGTGATGATGCCTTCAAGCGGCAAGCCCTGAAGCGCCTTGATATCTTCAATGGACGCCACACCGCCTGAAGCGATGACGTTCACACCGAGTCTTGAGAGTTTTTCATATAGAGAAGGGTCCACGCCTTCCAGCGTGCCGTCCTTTGCGATGTCCGTATAGACGATGGTCTGCACACCGAGGGTGGCCATGTGCTTTACGAATTCAAACGCTTCGACTTTTTCCCTGGTGGCCCAGCCATCGGTCGCGACCATGCCTTCAAAGGCATCGACGCCGACCACGATTCTTGCGCCATACGTTTCAACAAGCCTCTTAAGCGTTGCTTCATCTCTCACGGCCATGGAGCCGATGATGATTCGATCCACGCCGACTTCAAGAAGCCGTCTCGCTTTTTCAAGGCTTCTGATGCCTCCACCGAGCTGAATTGGAACCGAGAGTTCGGTGGCGAGCGTTTCAATGATTGTTTCATTTATGGTTGAGCCGTCCTTGGCGCCGTTCAGATCGACGACGTGGATGCGGTTTACGCCCATCGCTTCGAAGCGTTTGGCAAGGGCTACGGGGTCAAAGTCATAGACAGTCACGTCTTTGAAACTGCCCTTTAGAAGCCTGACGGCGTTTTGATTGTATAGGTCAATTGCGGGATACAGGTTCATGTCATCATCTCCAAAAGCCCTTTTAACAAGGAAAGGCCGTCTTCGGCGCTTTTCTCTGGGTGAAACTGAAAGGCTGTGATGTTGTCTTTTTGCACGATTGCGGGAATGGTTTCTCCGTACTCTGTGCTCGCGGTGATGAGCCCAGGGTCATCGGGTACTTTGAATGAGTGGACGAAATAGACGTAGGAGGGGTCGCTAAGATACTTGAAAAGCGGACTT
>JAGYML010000026.1 GCA_018400615.1 bacterium
GAAAATAGCTGCGGCACCGCTTGTCATCTCGTCGGGCTTATCAAAAGGACTCTCCTTGAGATTGTTAAAATCGATTCCCATCTGCTTGACCATTTTCGCTAGTTCGCGGGTTGTGAGAACCGCATCTACATCAGGATCCTTCTCATTGACTGACAACTCTGGACGTTCAGACTCGTACTTCTTTGCGGTGCAAGGCATAATGGAGACGACAAAGATGTCTTTTGCATCAAGGCCTTCTCTCTTGGCATAATACGATTTGGCAAGTGCACCGAACATCTGTTGAGGAGATTTGCAGGAGGAAACGTTGTCGAGGAGCTCTGGGAACTCCGTTTCACAAAATTTCACCCAAGCAGGACAACATGATGTGAAAAGCGGTAGCTTACCGCCATTTTGCAGACGATGAATCAATTCATGTCCTTCCTCAATAATGGTGAGGTCAGCTGTGAAGTTTGTATCAAACACTTTGGAAAAGCCAAGCAGCTTGAGTGCTGTGACAATCCTGCCTGTGACGATGTTCCCAAGGGGAAGCCCAAGGTCCTCGCCAAGTGACACTCTTATTGCGGGCGCTACTTGAACGACCACATGTTTCTCACTGTCGTCGATTGCATTCCAGACACGTTCGGTATGATCTTTCTCCTTGATGGCTCCAACAGGACAAACAGAAGCACACTGCCCGCAATAGGTACAAAAAACATCCGAAAGCATTTTGCCATAAGCAGGTGTCACGCTGCTTTTTGCACTTCGTCCCATCATATCCAAAACCGAAATGCCTTGAACGTTCTTACAAACATCAACGCAACGACCGCACTTGATGCAACGGTTCTGATCGCGTACCAACGATGGGTTTGAATCATCGATGGGCACCCTTTCAAGCACATTTTCAAAACGGTTTTCGTCAATGCCGAGGGCATTGGCGAGGTGCTGTAGTTCACAGTTCATGTTGCGAACGCACGCAGTGCAGTTGGCATCATGGTTGGCCAGAATCATCTCGATGATGGCCTTGCGAGCATTTTGTGCACGCGGAGAATTGATTTTGATTTCCATGCCTTCACGAACAGGTGTCGAACAGGCTGTCGCAAGGCCTTTCTGACCAGAAATCTCGACCCCACAAACCCTGCAGTCTGATTTGATGTCCAGATCGGGGTAATGACACAAGGTCGGAATCTTTATGTTGTTATTCCTGGCAGCCTCTAAAATGGTAATGCCTTCAGGCACTTTAAGCGCGAGATTGTTGATTCTGATATTTGGCATCGTGTCCCTCCTCTAAAAAACTTTTCTCAATGCGCTCAAGATAGGCCGAGCGAAAATAGTGCAAGGTGGAAATCACGGCCGTTGGGGCTGTCTGACCAAGGCCACATAGCGAAGTCTGATGCATCACCCTCGCAAGGTTCTCTAGAAGATTCATATCCTCTTCTCTTGCCTCATAGCGATGAAACTTGTCGATGATGTTTTTAAGATGGGTATTGCCTTCACGACAAGGCGTGCATTTTCCACACGATTCATGACTGAAGAATTCCGCTGTGTGTTTTAGTATATCGAAGATGTCAAAACGATCATCAATCACGATGATTGCGCCTGCACCCACCTTGGATTCAAACTCTTCAAACCGTTCAAAGTCAATGATCATATCAAGCATGTATTCCGGGATGATTGGGCCACATGCGCCACCCAGTTGAACCATCTTGATTTTCCTGCCTTCAGGCACACCGCCCCCGAATGCTTCGATGACTGTGCGTATCGGAAGGCCGTAGGGGACTTCATATACGCCTTTGTTTTTGACATTTCCTGAGAGGCTGATGAGTTTCGTTCCGGTTGAACTCTTCGTTCCGAGCTTGGCGTATGCCTTGCCACTCATCTCCATGATGACTGGCAAGGTGGAAAACGTTTCGATATTATTGATCAGAGTCGGATACCCGAAGAGGCCCTGTTCAGTCGGAAATGGTGGTTTGACTCGAGTATGACCGGGTTTCCCCTCAATCGACTCCAAAAGCGAAAATTCCTCCCCACATACATAAGACCCTGCGCCCGAGCGAATCTCAAATGTAAAATCGAAATCCTTCCCAAAGATGCTTTTCCCTGCAAAACCCTTTTTCTCTGCTTCACTGATGGCTTGTCGCATCATCTTGAGTGATTTCGAGTACTCGCCTCGTATGTAAATATAGCCTTTGCCGGCCATGGTTGCGTAAGCCGCAATAAGCATGCCTTCCAAAATATGATGGGGGTCGTTTTCCATAAGGTAGCGGTCCTTGAAGTTTCCTGGTTCTCCCTCATCGGCATTGCACACGATGTACTTTGGCGTTTGACTTTCCTTGGCCATGGCCATCATCTTCACAGCGACAGGAAAACCAGCCCCTCCCCGACCGCGGAGGCGTGAATCTTCAATTTCTTCAAGGACTTCGATGCGTGTCTTCTTCAATGCTTTTTTCAAAGCTTCATAGCCACCTGAGTCGACATAATCGGTGATGCTCTCAGGACGAATTTTTCCAATGCGTTCAGTCACCAGACGTTTTTCAAGCATGATCTTCACTCCGGTACTGTGACATGATCGCCTTGAGCTTGTTCCTGTTCAAATTTCCATAAATCTGTTCATCGATGCGGATGACTGGGGACTGGTCGCAACAGCCAAGGCAACTCGAATGCTCAAGTGTAAAAAGCCCATCCTCTGTGGTCTCTCCAATGCCTATGTCGAGCATGGATTCAAGCGTATGTCTTACATTGAAATCATCACTCACATAGCAGGGCACGTCATGGCATATCTGAATGATGTGTCGACCCCTGGGCACCATCGACAATAAGGAATAAAAAGACACGACACTAAAAACATGACTCTCAGGGAGACTCAGATACTCAGCCACCATTTTGAGCTCATCTTCTTCAAGGTGTCGTGTCGCTTTTCCATTTTGGTACTCCAACAACAGTTCAATCAAGCAGTCAGGTTTCTTCGGGTATTTTTCCAGCACGGTTTTCAGTTCCATTGTCCTCTCCTTTTTACCGTATTTTTCATGAAAAATACCATATCAAGGAAATCCTCGTAAACTGTGCATGTATTTGACATGGCAACTATTTCTTCAGGCCTGTCATGATGCATTTCAGTTACAGTATAGTACAGTTTGTATTACAAATCAATTGATGATTTTGGAATTTTTTGAACAAAACACTACTTAAGCCAACCTCGATTCCAACTTCGAGACCTGTGCAACTGACGCTGTTTGATCTCTTTTGGTTATGGCTGCCTCTTGCGCACAATAATAAACGCCTCTCATTTTAACGATGAGAGGCGTTCAATCTATTAAGGATGGTTGAAAATCAATCCATTTTCGATTTCTTTGCGCCCATGGTGATTCTCGGATCCATAAGGCCATAACCAATATCCACAATCAGTCCCACAAGCAAAACAAGCCCTGTCAGAAAAGTCCCTATAAGGACCATTGGCGGTAAGGTTACGGACACATAATAAACATTTCCAGAACTCCCAAAGAGGGAAGTGAGCAGCCAGTTGGAAAGGCCTTGGATGCTGTAGACTCTCTCCACTATGAATGAACTTCCAAGCACGTAAAGCATGATTGGTCCAATCGAAGTCATTACGGGGATGATGCTGTGTTTGAGCAGATGACGCATTACGATTTGACGTTGATTGAGCCCCTTGGTTTTGAGAAGCTTTATATAGTCCGAATTGAACGCATCCGTCATCTCACCTCGAATCAACTGTGCAACTTGAACAAGCGCATAGCTTGAGATTGCGAAAACCGGTATAATCATTCCTTTGAGTCCAATGAAGAGCCCTCTGGACGGCGGAGGTTCCTGCGGTGGGAACCATTCAAGATGATAGCCAAAATAAAGAATCAGTATCATGATCATGACGTAGGCAGGAATTGAGCTGAAAACCAGAAACACCAGATTGAGAACCCTGTCGAACAAGGACCCTTTATACATTGCTCCAAGCACACCGAGAATCACCCCAAACCCCGTATAGAAGAAAAAGGCGATTAGGTTGAGTCTCAGAGTCAAATCCATGCGCCTGAGCAGTTCACTCCATCCATCTCTGCCGTATGCATCCGTCCCCCAATCCCAGTTGGAGGCAATATTCTTAACATAGGTCACATAGTCCTTAAAGACGATGTCTATTTTTTCCATAAAGGGAATCTCGGTAAAGTTCAGTACTTCCATTCTCTCAAGTTCGGCAAACCGCGCCACAACAAAAAGCATGGTAAAAACAATGAAAAGTGTGACGAGGAGTAATAGAATACGCGTCAGTATGTAACGAACCATTGTTTTCACCACTTTTCTCATATTTTCAGGTTATTGTCTTAAACTGTTGGTAGCCACTTTAAAACGACAGACACAAAAAGATTGTACTGCAAAATTGACCAAGGCATCTTTTATTAATATATCATAATTGCTTGTACTTTGTCATTGTTTATAAAACTTTATAATGTGGTTTCATTCACTAGATTGAGAATTTGCGCTCCGCCTGCATAGTTGTAGCTACATTAGAAAGCAGACATTAGAAAGCGACCACAGCCTTGAATTCTGGCTGATGGTCGCTTATCCTTGATGCAATATATCAAAAAGTGTCGCATGACCTTCGTCTGTTATCAGAAAGCCTTCTGTTGAATAAATCGTGCTCATTGAGTTTGGATTATTGACATCAGGATAGGTCAGTTCGTCACCCGTGATGAGTGTCAGACTTAATTGATTGGTCATGCCTCCCAGGACATTCCCAGGACATTAATTGCACTTAAGTAGACAAATATTCATCCACGCTGCTTTCATCACATACTGTCAGAACAAACGTCAGCATCAAAACCATGAATAACACACATCCCATTGTATTGCCCCTCTTTTTCATGGTTGGTCTGCTCACTATATATTGTAATTCTAGATTCTCACTTACATTTTAAATAATCTTTTACTTTCAAGAAAACCTCCATAGTAATATTAGAAGGCTAAAAATACAGACAATATATAATTGTACTCTGTTATTTATAATATTTTTTGATCTGAATATTTGATTTGAATTGGCTCCTACACTATTAAATGCTTTAAGCCAGATGGAATCCAGATTAGAACCCCTTTGAGAATTTTCACACGCTTTCAATTATGAATCACAACCCATTCGAATTGACCATCAATTCGCTGAATAAGACGCATAGGGGCCTTGTGAAAGATATTCTATAAATCAGTTGCTCTCCATTTCATATTCTTCAATGTGATGTTTGTGATTATACATTTTTTTATCGGCTTTATCGATTGAACGCTTGATGGCATCAGGGTCATTCACGATCGCATACCCATATGCCAAACTTAAATCATTGTCTTCATGCAAGTTTTGAATTTCACTGTCTATCCGTTTCATGATTTTGGCACAAAGAGCCTCGTCACATTGAGTAAATACAAACAAAAATTCATCGCCCCCATAACGAATAAACAAATCATCTTTTCTTATGGATGATTCAAAGATGCTCGTAATGTCCTTAAGTGCTTGATCTCCAGCTTTATGACCGTATGTGTCATTGAATTTCTTGAATCCGTTGATGTCCGTCATCACGACCGCGATGGGATTCATATCCCCATCAAAATTTGATTTGAAACGCATTAGCCAGAAATCAAAATAATGTCTGGTGTATGCACCGGTCAATGCATCTTTATTCGCTCGTTTTTGGAAATATAGTCGTTCAACTTGTTCTTTTTTTAATTTTGAAGATACGTTTTTGACACTGAGGGAGGCCACTAGAATAAAACTGGACACAATAAGAAATATCATCCAAGTGAGACTTCTGTTCGTCAAGGACCTTATTTCCGACTCCAATACATCTTGAGGAATGGAAATTGATAAAAAGAGATTGTCTGAATCCATTATGCCTTCAGAGACATAGGTCACTTCTTCGTTTTTGAGCACCAGGGCATAGTTTGTAGGATTCTTAAGCACTTTAGCATCTTCTAAAATCTGGGTTTGTGAAGAAGCCTCTATGAATATAAGATTGGCATCCCCTTCATTCAGCGTTTCTATCAAATCCGTCATACTAAATGTGACTACATCGTACCCGATGATTGTTTGATCATTGGCAATAGGAGAGATGACTTCTATAAAGTACGCCTCACCTTCCTGAGTAACTTTGAATGTTCCCTCCGTAAACGTATCAAGTGCTTCATAATTGCCGTTTTGAAGGGGCTTTCCCACTTCACTCACAATCTTATCATCCACAATGCGTGCCGCGTGAACGATATTGTCAAGTGCCTCTACCCCATCTGCATACCTGCTTGCAGTATACTCTGACAATTCAGTGAATGTGATTGAACCTTCATGGTAATCCTCGATGGCATTGCGTATCATGGTCCGACTTGATAAACTTATTGCCCCTTCCATGGAACGGCTAATGTGTTCTTCAATGGCCATTTCCTTATGTGATGAGACAATACAGTAATTTTCATATGTCCGATCATTCAAGCCTTCATTCATGGGCCGGTATACTATCAAATACGTCAAAAATATTACCAATAAAATACTTGAGATTAGTAATAATGGTGGAATGAATGCCTGTCTCTTCATAGTTTTATCCCTCCCTGTCAATTGTATTATACGCCTTTGGTATACCAATTTAAATAATTTCTTTAATGTATTAATCAAGCGATATCATCATTTTTTCAATTGTCTCAAATTATATGAATCCATTAATGTTTTAAAAGGTGATAGGTTTATACTTTCTACCATTTTGATATATCAGATTACAAACGTTGTAGTGTCTATTCCAATCATTCAAGTCTATTCCCTATAACCGGCTTGTGATGTCTTGATTGTCCAAAATCAAGCTGAGAAGACTTAAGAATTAATTAACCCAATCAAATAGTACATAAATGCTTGTCTCTAATGTGAAATATTAATTAACGCATAGGTAAATTGTCCATTTAAACAATATTCTTCGTTGGAAGATACCATCAAGAAATCTCCTTCTTTAACATCTATTTCTCCTATAGTTCCATGGCCATCAATAATATAAATATAGTCTCCGAAAATATCTGAAATAGCAGAATTCACAAGACTATTGGGTTTAATATAAAAGGTAAACAGCTTTGAATCATGGTGTGTCCTAAGTATATTGTCCGGTATTTTTAAAACATCCAAGGATTCTTTAATATGCAAAGTTCTAAGGCAACCGTGATCACTACGATTATAATCATATAACCTATAAGTTATATTACTGGATTGCGAAACTTCCAGTATTGTGGTGCCTTTACATATTGCATGTAAAGTCCCAGCGGGTATATAAAAGTAATCCCCCTCTTTTATTGTATATCTGTTAATAATAGCCTCTAAATTATTTTTGTTTAAGTGAGAGAGAACTTCTGATTTCGATTGTGCACGATGACCGATGATAATATCTGTTGTTTTTTTTGATGTATCCAGAATATACCAGCTTTCATCTTTTCCATAAGAATTCTCATGACATCTTGCATAATCATCATCTGGATGAACTTGTATACTTAAGTCATCTTCTGCATCAATAACTTTGAATAATAAGGGAAATTCATCATGTTTCAATCCTCCGAACAATTCTTTATGAGAATCATATAATTCTCTTAGAGTCATGCCTTTGTATGCTCCATTTAATAAAACATTACTGTATGTTTCATGAGCACTTATACCCCATATTTCCCCGATTTTTTTGTCCTTCACATTGTACTGTTTGGCTAATTTACGCCCACCCCAAACTTTATGTACTGCAATTGGATAAAATTTAGTAATCATAAAATCTACCTATCTTGTTTCTTAATATTTACTTTATACGTTTTTACTTAAATATGGACAATGGTGCAGCCATACAAATTCAAAAATCTTATTTTATACTTTGGGCTGCCGCATCATCCGCGACAATAGTTAAATCACTATGAAGTTGTAGGATTGAGGCCGGAATGTCAGGTGTGATTTCTCCATGAATCATGTTGTACAAAGCGTCTTTTTTATTAGCACCATAAACAATTAAAACAATCCTTTTGGCCTTCATAATATTTCTTATTCCCATCGTAATTGCATGGGTTGGTACATCGTTTATTGAATTGAAAAATCGTGCGTTATCTTTTCGTGTCTGCCAATTGAGTTTTGTGATAAACGTTGTAGATGAAAACGGGGTTCCAGGTTCGTTGAATCCAATATGCCCGTTGGTCCCCAGACCAAGTATTTGTAAATCAATCGGATGTAAATCCAACAATTTATCAAACTTTTTAGTTGCCTCACTGTAAGAATCCTTGATTTCCGGAATATGAATCCGATTTTTTGGAATATCAATATATTGATACAAATTTTCAAGCATGTAGTAATGATAAGACTCTTTCTGGGCATAATCAATCCCAATGTATTCGTCTAAATTGAAGACACGCGACTGAGAAAAAGTCACTTTATGTGCTTGATAGGCTTTAATGAGTTCCTGATACATCCCTAAAGGGCTGGATCCCGTCGCAAGTCCGAGCACACTTTGTGGCTTGTGTTTAAGTTGTTTAATAATAAAGTCTGCTCCGGTCTTTGAAAGCTCTTTATAATTTTTTACGATCATGATATTCATGCAAGCCCTCCCTTTGGTATACAATTGACCCATTAATAAGGGTTAAGAAAATATTGAAAGACGCATCAACCAAAACCAAATCAGCTAGGAGTTTTTCCTGGATTGATCCAAGCTTATCTTCCATTCCCAATGCTTTGGCTTGATTGGTAGCCAACATATTAGCTAATGAAACATCGTCTGCTTTCGTAATCTCTTGCATCGTCTTTGCGGCTTTATTGAGTGTGAGCGTACTACCCGCCAAAGCGCCCTTTTGAGTATAGGGAATTGAATTGACGACCGTAATTGGTTGACCCCCAAGAGAATACTGTCCATCAGGCATCTGCTTAGCGCTTATTGAATCCGTAATAAGGTGTATTCTGTCTTTTTTATTCTTGTAAGCTAATTTTAAGGCTGGTTCGGAAACATGAATCAAATCCGCAATAAGTTCAATATCAATGGCATCATAAAGAAGGGCCGCCCCTGTTAAGCCAATGTCACGATGATGATATTGACTCATAGCATTATAACAATGGGTTACCCGTTTTATACCATATTTCATGGCATTCACTGCATCTTCATGGGTTGCGTTTGAATGCCCCATCGAGCCTATCACATCTTCTTTTGACAGATACTCTAAGAAGGCATTCGTCTGGACTTCCGGTGCCAATGTAATGACGCGTATTTTTTGTTTGGTTGCTTTTTTCAGACGTTCATAAATCGCCTTTGAGCCTCGTATTATATTACTTGGGTTTTGCGCACCTGAATAATCAGCGTTTATAAAGGGGCCTTCTAAATGAATCCCAAGTATTTTTGTCCCCTTAATTGTTAATGGATTTTCTATCACCTGAATGGCTTTTTCAATTTTATCTAGTGATTCACTCATCGTGGTTGCAAGCAATGACGTGGTTCCTTCTTTTGGAAGGGACGATACGATGGTGGTCACTGAATCCATGGTTGCATCCATAAAATCAGCATTCTGAGTTCCATGAACATGCATATCAATAAACCCAGGAAAAAGCCTCATGCCTTTGCAATCCATACCCGAAGATAAAACCGTATCAAGAATTGTATGGATTCTTTTATTTTTTATTATTACGGACCCATGGTGTATAACGCCTTTGGGTGTGACAATATTGACGTTTGTAAGAATCATGGTATCATTCCCATTCATTCAAGAGTTTTCAGGTCGCGAGTTTTAGAAATCGGGTTTAGTATAACTTAAAATCAGTTTCTATTTTTTTGACTTTAACAGTTGTAAATTTTTTTCAATTAATTCACATCTTTGTTTAACACAATCGACGGATCTCAACGGATCTTCTGGCGTATTAAATACATAATCTATCAATTTAGTGATTGTGGTTTCACCTACATGTATACGGGTATCCGATGATGCATAGTAAATGTATACCACCCCAGTCTCATCAACAATCGCTCCATTGGTAAAGACAACGTTCGACACATCACCAATCCGTTCTTCATCCAATGGAGCAATGAGGTACCCAGATGGTTCTGCAATGACTTTCCACGGCGCATCAATAGCTGTTGCAAAAGCGTAAATGACATACCGAAGTCCCGAAGCGGTATCTCTCACTCCGTGCGCAAGATGAATATATCCGTAATCAGTTTTAATCGGTACTGCCCCAGCCCCATTTTTTGCTTCTCTAACCGTATGGTATTTACGCACACTCGTTAAATATTCTTCATTGATAACAGCATGGGTGATATCATGACATAAGCCAAACCCTATACCTCCTTGAGAGCCTGTTTCTACAAATCCATCCATCGGCCTTGTATAAAAGGCATATTGACCTTTCACAAACGAGGGGTGAAGCACCACATTTCTTTGTTGTGGTGCGTTTAATGTTTCTAGATTATCCAAACGTTCCCAATGTTTTAAATCTTTTGTTCTCACAATGCCCGTCCGTGCTATCGCTGAGGAAGTATCAGACGCATTCGTATCCTTTGCTTCAGAACAGAAGACGCCATAAATATAACCATCTTCATGGTGCGTTAATCGCATATCATAGACATTGACTTCTTCTTTATCGACATCAGGCAATAAAATCGGATAATCCCAAAATTCAAACCCTTCCGTTGGCTGTGAAGATTTTGCTACAGCAAAAAAAGATTTTCTATCATACCCCTCAACGCGCGCCACAAGATAATAGTTTCCATTCAGTTTTATGGCTCCGGGATTAAAAACCGAATTAACCCCCAAACGTTCCATGAAATAGGGGTTGGTTTCTTTAGATAAATCGTATTTCCAAAACAAAGGAATGTGTGCCCATGTCAAAACCGGATTCTCATAACGATGAAAAATTCCGTTATAAAAAGCTTTTTTTCTGTTTTTTCTTTTAATCAATTTTGTGTATTTTTCATATTCCTCAGCATATTTTGGATGTATCATTCCACCCACACTCCTCTATAAATTTAAACAAACGCTTTAAATATAGCACAGGGACTTAGCAATACCCTTAATCATATTCGATAACCACCATTTGATGGCAATCCACTTTCGGAACAACAAAGGATAGATGATTTTCATTATATGTGTATTTCAAAGGCTCCATTGAAGGTGCTGTGTATATTTTTTTAATGGTCATGTCCATATTTAGGTTGATATCAATGTTGTAAATCGGCTGAATATCTTCGACAACATTAATCCCTTTTCCGCGCATCACCGGAATAGCATAAACGATGTGAAGCACCACTCTTTTTTTAGTCTTTTGGTGCATTAAACTTACCTTGCCTTCTGAAGCAAGAGACGTGCTCAGTGTTTTTTCACTTCCCAGTAAGTAATCAATGAGATGGGCAATGATTTCTCGATGAATGTAGCTGCCATAAGAGGCATATTCCTTGAATGCCTTCCAAGCTACATAGCCTTTGTTTGAATCTGCAACAATCCCTGGTGATAAGGCTTCATATTTGTTTGGGAAATGTTGATGTGAACAAAAAGCATCAAGTTTTCTATTGTCATATGGTTTTTCAAATGTAGCAAGAATTTGACCGTTTGAGTTATTTACTATAAGACTGTCTTCATAGAAAACATAGGAACTTCGATTAATGGATTTTAAATCAAAATCAGGATTGATATACGCAGGGATAAATGGATTTTTTTCTATGTAACGGACATTTAAATCAAGTGTAAAAACATTATCATATAGCGCCAGACCGGATTCTCCCGACGCCAGGATCTTTCCACCCTTACTAAGATAATCTTCCATTTTTGCTGTTAATTTTGAATCAAGGCGGATGGAATCAGGAAGGATGATAAGTGTGTACTTGGTAAAATCAGAATACTGATCTATCAAGTCAAAAAGATAGTGCTCCTCAAGCAAAATTCTTACCGCTCCAGCATCCGAAGGATTATTAAATGCCTCTAGTAGTGGGGTTCCTTCAATCGCTTCAGCTGAAAAAATGCCAATATCAGCCATACTACTAACTTGGTCACACCAAGGTTCTTTTTTTAAAACCTCTTCATAGGCCTTTCCCATTAATTTGTACGTGGCTAAATCCATCCGACCATTGGGATGAAGCTGGTCTCCAATACTGCACTTAGCCCCGTTCATCAAATTTACAGCCATTTCATAGCGTAAGGCATTGTAATGTTTGAAGCCACCAAATTCACCCCAGGACGTATGAAATTTTCCCGTTATGCCTAGAAAATCCACTCCAAATGGCTGAATGTATCTTGCAGACATTGGAAAATGATCATAATGCCATCCCCCTGTTGGCAATGATTCCAACTCATAATGTGTATTCGCTGACCATAAGTCTTCACGACCTCTTAAGAAATGGCCACTGTTATGAATGATTTCCGTTGATTCACTAATCCTTTCAACCAGTGTTTGTACGTTTTTTTGATATTGTCTGTATGTCTTCTCCCACAGCCTGATCATTTCACTGGGATTATTCACATCAAGTCCCATCGTCTTAGCTTCATTCATGCACGTTTGACAATAACACGGTCTGACCCCAACAATATCAAGCCATAGGCCCTTAGGTTTGAAACGTCTCAATACTTCTTCAATTTGATTAAGCAATACATTCAAATAAGGGGTATTCAAGCATAATTCGTGAAAACCAGGTTCAAAGAAGTTTGGTGTCCACCTCGTACTTTCATCTTTGTTCCTGATGAGCCATTCCGGATGCTTTCTTGCATATTTTTCATCGATGCCCGCAGACACGTATATTTGAACGTCAACGTCTATTTCTTCTGCTGCTTCAACCATGCTGCCAAGAAGATCAAAAGAGAGGCCTGGATGCATTTCGTTAATTTCAGAGGGGTAATACGCATACCCATGGTGACATTTTGCAAAAAGATTAATTGAATTTACATGGCCGACTTCAAGCGCATTTTGAAAGTGCTCTTTATCAAACTTATCCCCCACGTGGTCAATCGTTTCCGACGTATGGAAATCTAAATGTACCTGTCTGAATTTCATAATATTCACATGCGCTAAACCAATCTATCAAAACGCATGCTTCCTCCTCTCTTTAACAATATGGATTGCCACTGCAGATTCAAAATAATGTGTTAAGTGTATGGTATATTTCTAACTCAACTAGACGAAAGCAGCTTTTGTAATTTCGGATAGAGTGTTCGGTAGATAGAAAGGGCTACATCCAACGTATCCGAGGTGGGGTGCGTTGCATAGCTTTTATCATTTTCAATGAACGTTTTTTCAACACGCTTGACGTCCTCTAAGTAGGCGTCAGTATCAAAATTATCTTTCTGACACAAGGCATCCAACAAGTGTGCAACAAACGTTTCCCAGCGTGCCAGATAATAATTTGTAAGCAACCCTTCCCAATGCTTATTCGCATAATCAATGAAAGAAACCGTTGGCCACCACTGTGTAATCTGCATTTTCACATTATAGTCATACAACCGTTTCTCTTTATCATTTTCACCCCAGGCTTTAGCTATCTCAATAAAACGTCCCAACAAGAAATGCTTGTTTGTTCCAACTAAGGCATTCAATGCTATAATGACTTCTTTGAGTAATTCCCAATATTCAATAAACGCCTCTTTGTCATTTTGTGCATAGACAGTCATCATTTTAAGATATATGGGTCTTGCAGCCATGGCCAAACTTTCTCTTCCTATATCAACCAGATCGTAATTGAAAGCATCATTACGGTTGATGGATTCAGCGGCTGCAAGCATTTTTTCAAACGCCTGCATGATGTCTGACAAATCATAATAAGGTTCGACACCACTGACTGCAACTTTGTTGATTGAGAAGTCCGGTCTTGCACATATAATCGAATCCGTGGCCCCAAAACTATTGTTCCCAGAATAGACAGATTTTAAAAGCAGTCTCCAAGCGGCTTCTGTAGCCTCAAGTTTGTGGCCGTACCGTTTTTCTATATAGTTTGTCACCCATGTTTCAAGATTGTCCTGAGCTCCCTCCCATACCCTTTCAGCAATCAATTCATAAAACAAGGACCTTCCTTCGATGGCTTCTGGTGCGAATCCGATACCTTTGAGATTCCCATTCGCATCGGAAGTCAATGCATGGTTAAGATTTTTATAAATGGTCTTCAAATCCCCATGCATCCCATTTCTTCCCCCATAGTTATGCAACATGCACCAAACCCAAGGTTTCCCGTAAAAAGCCCTTGTTTCTTCCCATTTGGGATTTTCTTCAGCGTTCAAATCCAGTATAAGCAGGTTTTTTTTGGGGACGCTCTTGATAATCTCTTTATTCATCGACCAGCTTTGTATCACCCAAACCGCATTGGAATCATGTTCTTTTAATGTATTTATCACCGATTCAGCTGTCTTTTTTAAATACATTGGTGATTGGTCCGGTGCATTTCCTTCATGAAACAAATCCATCGCATAAAAATGATCGTTTCCATATAGGATTGATTGTTCTTCATAGAAAATCCTTGCAACTGTTTTATAGGCCTGATCTCTCGGGTCTAGAAACCATGTCCCTTCCGCACCGAACCAACCACTCAACTGATTGATACTCGCTTCTGAAAATAGTTCAATCATGCCTTTGGGGACATGACCATAAAATCCCGGTAGAACAATCTTCATACCAAACGCACGCATTCTTTTTATGATTTTCAGTTGTAAAAGATAGTGTTCTCTAATCCAATATTTCGATAATGGACCTCCAATCCCATCAATATTTCCCATGTAATTCCAAGCTGAAAAAGAGGGGCCTGTTAAAAAAGAGCGTATGCTTTTTTCATCGAGTCCCAACCGTTTAGCGACTCTAAGCCAAAGGGTTTCTTGCCCAACTACGACAAGCGGCATATTAATGCCATACATAGCCATTAAATCTATTTCTTTCTCCCATCTTTGCCAATCCCAATATGCAGTACTGTAACTGTGGGTACAAAAATTGAAATAATAACGGTAGTCCACTTGAGATTTCTTGACAATCTTTTCAGGAATCTTTGGCAATTTTTCAGGAAGGGTTAGATTGTCTCCAGACCATGAGATGTGCGCATTGCAGAATTTTTTCAAATACCAATAGAATCCAACGGCCATGGTCCCTTGTGTATTTCCACGAATATGAATACTGCCTTTTAGAGATTCAATTTCATAAAAATCTTCATCGGAGGAAACTTTTTCAAAGCTGAATTCCTTTGCTCTTTGACCTATTTGTCTATTGACCAACTCACGAATTGAATCCTCCATCAAGGTTGCCTCTCATACCGTATTTTATTTATGCTCATTACTCTTGAAGCATCTTTCCCAAGTGAATCAACCTTGATATAACCCGAGATGCTATTTTGATTTTCAATGATTTGATAGGGCCCATAAGGCTCAATAGTAATAGTACCGGTCTCAATGGCACCGAGATCCTCTATATAGAACATACTGCTCTCATTGAGTGTACTGTGCTCCTGCCATTCGCAAATAAATTCAGTAAGTGTGTTTTCATACCGTTTAATTTTCCCAGCAATTTTCATTGGATATGATCGGCGTATGCCTTTAAAAAAAGCATGCGATTCAAAATCGATTTTCTCATCGTAACACCAATACGTATCACTGCACAAATACTTCTCAAACAATTTTGCCGTGTGCATGGCTTGTTGTTCCAACCCTGATTGACCTTGATAAGCACCCCATTCACCTACCATCATGGGCATTTTCAGACGCTTGCTTGTCTGAAAATGTCTATTGAAAATCAAGCTGATTCTAGATAGATTGGCATCATCCATATAATTCGTATCTGTTACAAGGTCATACCCATGTGGGGCATATACTTGATTGGATAGTCTTGTTCCATCTTGGTTCGTTACTGGATTGAGTCCTGAGAAAATGCCAAGGTTGTTAAAATAGTTCGTTTCCAAAAATAATAAACTCTCATTGTCCACTTCCCTTATGGCATGTGACAAACGATGATAAAACGGCATTAATTTTTGTCTGTCAAATGCTTTTAATTCGGCTTCAGTGACATCAATCAACTTAGCGTAATTCTCAGAGTCAGCCAATTCTTCCAATAATGCTTTTTTCGACTCACCATCCAACCACATTTTGGATAAGTCGTTCTCTGAAGGTACATTGTCTTCATCGTTCGCACCGAATTTTTCGCCGAAACGCTGAAAGAGCAGTTCCATGACATCGTTTGCCGCCGATCCGACAAAGGGTTCATTCATAACATCATATCCAATGACATTGGATTCAGATTTATATCTGTTTGCGATCATTTGCCATAACTCAATATAATGGGTTTGAATGCCCTTGCCATCCGGTGCAGCCAAGTTGTCCCAGAAATTGTCAAAACTTTTTTGAACGGCAGGACTTGTAAAATAGGCATCACTCCAAATTTCACCCTCATCAATATGAGGGGATTGGTCCGTAAGTGTCGCCCAATCCGGAGCGCCATCTGCAAAACGGTAACTGAATAAATCTTGATGCATGTCAAGGTAAACATATATATCCATCGCTTTGGCATACTGAATGAACTGATCTATCTTCGATAAATAATTGTAGTCATATTTACCAGGTTCAGGTTCCAAACCATCCCAAATGATACCTAGACGGATCACATTGAACCCCCAATGTTTAAGTTTTTCAAAATCATGCATATCCCATGGTCCTATATACCCTCTTTCTTTTTCTTTGCATACCATATTCATGCCATGCAAAATAAGATGATTGCCCTTGCAATCTATGAAACGGTTTTCTTTAATCGTGACTGGTTTTTTCATCTCAATCGTCTCCCCTATATAATATCTGGTTCGGATTGAACCAATTGTTTTTCTTTTTTCTTGTCAATTGTGAAGAAGAAAAGTGGAATGATGCCTAGCAACACCATGATTCCAGGTATCAACCCG
>JAGYML010000027.1 GCA_018400615.1 bacterium
TCTATATAGAGACGTGGAAAGCGACGACGCCCTGAACTTTTCCAAAAGTACCAAGAAGGAAAAACAGCGCATCAATCTCCTTTCCAGTGGCGTGAAGACCAAAAGGGAAGCCCTTGGCAAACTGGTGGACAGCTACCACTATGCCAAGAAAAACACCCAGTTCGAACACAGCCTCATAGCGGTCGATTTCTACATCGACTTCATACACCTCGCCCCGTTCAAAAAACACAATGACGTCCTCGGTCTTTTGGCCCTTTACATCCTCCTCGTATCCTATGACTACAAGGCGTTTCACCTCATCAGCTTCTTTGAAAAGCTCTATAAAAGACGCAATCAGTTCGAAAAGGTGAAAGAAGAGGCTTCAAGAAACTGGAGTGAAGGGCTCGCCGATACTACGGCGCTGCATCGTTTCATGCTTGATCTTTCCATTGAAGCTTACAAGGAAGCCCATGAAATGGTTCGAAACTACGCCTTTGACAAACAGCACAACAAATCCGACTACATCGAAAACACCATCAACAAGCTTGATGAGGTGTTTTCCAAAGAGGCCATCCGCAAAGCCCACCCGACCGTCTCCGATTCCACCATCAACCGGACCTTGAAACGTCTGCGCGATGAAAAGAAAATCAGACCCCTTGGCAAGGGACGGGGCGCCAAATGGATGAAACTCTATAAAAGCAACAAGAAACCATCGTTCCAAGAACAGATGAATCTAAATTTCAACGAGTAGGTGCATACCCATGATTTCCATAGACACACTGATTGAACAAAGCATACGCAAGGCTTTGAAAGAAGCCTTTGACCTTGAACTCGAAACCCTTGAAGTCGAAGTTCCGAGCGATCAATCCCTCGGAGACTTTTCCACCAATACCGCGATGAAACTCGCGCGCACACTGAGAAAAAACCCTTTTGAGATTGCGAATACGCTCAAGCCGCTTTTAAAAGCGCATACGGAGCTCTTCAAGGAGGTCGAGGTTGCCAGACCGGGCTTCATCAACTTCTTCATCGCAGACAGTCTTTTGGAAGCCACCCTGAAAGAAATTGACAAGGCGGGCCACACGTTCGGCGACTCTTCCGTGGGGGAAAACACCCACGTCAACATCGAATTCGTCAGTGCGAACCCTACAGGCTCCCTGCACGTAGGCCACGCCAGGGGCGCGGCGGCTGGGGACAACCTTGCACGCCTCATGAAAAAGGCGGGCTACCATGTCACCAAGGAATTCTATGTCAATGACGGGGGCAACCAGATCAACAACCTCGCCAGAAGCATCAAGGCCCGCTATGAACAGCTCTTGGGCAAAGACACCCCCATCCCTGAAGATGGGTATCACGGCCCTGAAATCACCAAGATCGCCAACACATTCAAAAACCAGTATGCTGATAAATTTCTGCATGTTGATGGGCTTGACACTTTCAAGGAAGTCGGTGTCTCGTCCCTTCTTGAAGGCTTGAAGGACGATCTCCATGCCTTTGGGGTTGACTTTGACCTGTTCTTCAGTGAGGCGTCCCTTTATGAAGATGGCAAGGTTGAAAAAACCCTTGAACACCTTAAAGACAGTGGCCTCACCTACATAGAAGAAGACGCTGTCTTCTTGAAAACCGGTGAGTATGGAGATGACAAGGACCGCGTCATCGTGAAGTCGGACGGCTCTTACACCTACCTCATGCCCGATATCGCTTACCACCTCGACAAGCTTGAGCGTGGCTACGATGTATTGATTGACGTACTTGGTGCGGACCACCACGGCTACGTCCCAAGACTCAAAGCGGCGATTGAAATGATGAGTGGCAAGAAAGACGTGCTGGATGTGGAAATGCTTCAACTCGTGAAAGTACTCAGAGACGGCGAAGAGCTCAAGATGAGCAAACGAAGCGGAAAAGCCATAACCCTCAAGGATTTGATTGATGAGGTCGGCAGTGACGCCATTCGCTATTTCTTTGCACGGCACAGTCTCAACACCCACATGGACCTTGATCTCGACCTCGCCCTCAAGAAAACCAATGAAAACCCTGTGTACTACGCCCAGTACGCCTACGCACGAATCATGACCCTGCTTAAAAAAGCCAGGGAAAAAGGCTTTGATACGGACCAACCCGTCTTTGAGTTTGCCCATCTTGGTGATGACTTGACCCGCGGGCTCATTCTCAAAGTCGCGAGCTACCCAAAAGTCATCGAAGACAGCGCCCTTGCGCGCACGCCTCACAAACTCACCAACTACATCCACAGCCTCGCAAGCACCCTCCACGGATTCTACGGAGGCGTTCAGGTGCTCAGCGATGCTGAAGATGCCAGCCTGGAACGGATTTATCTGCTCAAAGTCGTCGCAGGCGTATTAAAAGACGCGCTTACCCTAATCGGGGTCGAAGCCCCTGAGAGTATGTAGCTGTTTAAGACGCTTCTCCCATGTTATAATAAATTAAATCAATCAAAGAAAAGGTGATGCAGCATGCAACTTAAAGATTATGTAACGAACGTACCCGACTTTCCCAAAGAAGGCATCCAATTCAAAGACATTACGCCCCTGATCGCAGACGGACAGGCTCTGAGATACGCTGTCAAGAAACTTTCAAACTACGCCCGTGACAAGGAAGTGGATCTTGTCGTAGGCCCTGATGCGCGTGGATTCATCTTCGGCACTCCGATTGCAGTGGAACTCGGCGTAGGCTTCATACCGGTCAGAAAACCCGGCAAGCTTCCACGCGAAACCTACACGGAAAGTTTCAATCTAGAATACGATCAAGCCTCTTTGTCTTTGCATAAAGACGACATCAAAGCCGGTCAGAGAGTGCTCATCGTCGATGACCTCCTCGCTACGGGCGGTACCATCGAAGCCACCATCAGACTCGTTGAAAAAGCCGGCGGCAACGTCGTGGGCATTGCGTTTTTAATTGAACTCGCAGCCCTCAAAGGTAAAAACAAGATCAGCAACTACCCAGTTTTCAGCCTGCTCACCTATTGACAGCCCACCAAAAAAGGAGGTGACATCATGCAGGAAATCGAGGATTTCTCCAAACTGAAAGCCAAGCTCGTCACCTACATTGAAAACGAAGACGACATCAATCTGATCGAAAAAGCCTACCACTATGCGCTCAACCATCATGAAGGCCAAAAAAGAAAAAGCGGCGAGCCCTACATCACGCATCCAATCAGCGTGGCGTTCATACTCGCCAGCTACAAATCCGACCCGACCACCATCATGGCCGGTCTTTTGCATGATTGCATCGAAGACACCTCCGCCACCTATGAAGAAGTCAAAGACGCGTTTGGCGATGAAGTCGCCCTCCTGACTGAAGGCGTCACGAAACTCGGTCAATACAAGTTCAAGGGCATGGAAACCAAGGAAGAAGAAAAACAGATTGTTCAAGCCAAGAACTACCAGAAGATGCTTCTGGCGATGGCCAAGGACATCCGCGTCATCATCGTCAAGCTCGCAGACAGACTCCACAACATGCGCACGCTTGAAAATCTCGGCGCTGACAAGCAAAAACGCATCGCGCGTGAAACCCTTGATATCTTCGCACCCCTTGCCCACCGCCTTGGTATGTATGTCATCAAGGCCGAACTGGAAGACACCTCTTTCAAATACCTTTATCCCGACAAATACAAACAAATAGCCCAGATGATCAAAGACACCAAGAAAAACCGGCAAGAAGATCTCGAACGCATGCGCATGGAACTCGAAAAACTGCTTGGCACGAATAATTTCGATTACAACGTCAAAGGCCGCATCAAGAACATCTATTCCGTCTACAAGAAAATGCGTGACAGAAACAAGGAATTTGACGACATCTACGATCTATTGGCGCTGCGCATCATCGTCAAGTCCGTGGAACAGTGCTACAGCGCCATTGGCGTCATCCATTCCAAATACACCCCGATTCCAAACCGCTTCAAAGACTACATCGCCATGCCAAAACCCAACCTCTATCAGTCACTTCACACCTCGGTCATCTCCCATGGAAAAATCTATGAAGTCCAGATAAGAACCCATCAGATGGACGAAATCGCTGAATACGGGATTGCGGCGCACTGGGCCTACAAGGACAAAGGCAGCAAGATGCCCATGACCCAAATGGTCTCAAGCCGCCTCAAATGGTATGACCAGCTCATCAAATTCACAGAAGAACGCGAAAACGACGAAGAAGTGCTGAACCTTTTAAGGGATGACATCTTTCAATCCAACGTCTATGTCTTTACGCCTGAGGGCGATATCATCGACCTTCCAAAAGGCTCAACCCCCATCGACTTCGCATTCAGAATTCATACGGAAGTCGGCATCAAAACCGTCGGCGCCATCGTCAACAGTAAAATCGTGCCCCTTGAATACGCCCTTGAAACCGGCGACGTCGTGGAAATCAAAACCTCCAAGAACAGTTTCGGACCCAACGACAACTGGCTTAAAATAGCCAAGACCTCCGGAGCCAAATCCAAAATCAAGAACTACCTCAACAAACAAAGAAAAGACGTCCTGATTGAAATGGGCAAAGAAGAATACGACAAGGAAAAAGCACGAAGAAAACCCGACCACCCCATCCATGACAAGGATGTCGAAAAACACTTGAGCTACAAGTCCATCAACGACCTTGAAACGCTTTACTATGAAATCGGCAAAAACACCATCACGGCCAGAAACGCCCTCAATGCGCTTTTGCCCGATCAAGTCGTCAGTGAAGACAAACTGATTGAATCCATCAACCGCAGTGAAAAGAAACCTGTGGCTGGGGATTCCAACATCATCGTCGAAGGCTTGGATACCCCTTCGGTCAAACTCTCAAACTGTTGTACCCCAATTCCTGGGGACCCCATCAAGGGCTACATTTCAAAAGGCAGTGGCATCGCCGTGCACCGCAGCAACTGCAACAACTTGAAAAGCCTTGATGAAAGCCGCTACATCGATGTTGAGTGGGGCCCTGACCGCTCCACGATTCACCATGTCAACTTGAAACTCATCGTCAACAACCGTGACAACATCCTTGCAGACATCATCAACAGCGTCACCACCCACGACGGAAAAGTCGACCAGGTCAGTGCGACCACCAACAAGCGCCGTGAAGGCGTCATCAAGATCAAAGTCGGCGTCAGACACAGAAAAATTCTTGACAACATCATTGTGAACCTTCAAAAAGTCGGGGGCGTCATGAACATCGAAAGGTTGATGAAATAATGAAAGTACTGGCACAAAGAGTCCTCGATGCCTCGTGTGTCATCGAGGGAACCCCCACCGCCTCCATTGAGAAAGGGCTGCTCATTTATGTAAGTTTCAAAGAAGGAGACGACGCGAGCGTCATCCCGAAGATGGTCACCAAAACCGCAAAACTGCGTATATTTGAAGATGACGAGGGTAAAATGAACAAAAGCGTCCTCGACACGAAGGGCAGCATCCTTGCGATACCGCAATTCACACTTGAAGCCTCCACTAAAAAAGGCCACCGTCCTTCATTCAAAGAAGCGTTAACGCCGAGGAAGGCCGAGACGCTGTTTCTTTATTTCATACAAAGACTCAAAAAAGAGGGCATCACCGTCAAAACCGGCCAGTTCCAAAGCGAAATGTTCATCAAAAGCACCAACCACGGACCGGTCACGGTGATGATGGAAAGGGTGACACCATGATAAGACCCATGAAAGAATCGGAAAAAGACGCAGTGCTCGAGTTTCTCTACATGGAACCCGAGATCAACCTCTACCTCATCAAGGAAGTCGTGCACTTCGACCCCGCCAACAAACACCAGGAAATCTATGTGGAAGTCCAGGGTGAGGCTTACTTTGCGGTCGTCAGCCGCAACTGGTCAAATGTCATCTATTACGCAGTACAAACCGCATTCAGCGAACATTGGATTCCCGTACTTGAGGGCTTTGACTTTCTGTTCATCTCCGCGAAAACCGCGTTGATTGAACTGATTCATCCCCACTTTGCAAGCATGAAGGAAGACCGCATGGATTTTATGCGCTCGACGACCTTCACCCCTGATCATTCCATTGACTATTCCGATGTTGAGATCCTCGAAAGCAAAGAGGAGGCCGCAGAAGTCTACGACCTGCTCTTGACGGTTGAGGAGCTTTACACCGTCCATCAAAAATCCAGAAACGAATACATTGAATACCTTCACTACAACTCCGGTGACAACGGCACGACCGTTTATGTAAGACGTGATGGAAAAATCGTCGGCACCGCAAGTGCCGTCTTTGAAACGAAAAAAAGCGCAATGATCGTCGCCGTTGCGACCCACAAGGATTATCGCAAACAGGGCCACGGACGCAAAGTCATGCACTACCTTATGGATCTTTATATCAACCAGAAGAAAAAGACACTTTGTCTTTACTATGACGATCCCCGGGCGGAAAAACTCTATGTGGACCTTGGCTTCATAGACATTCACAAGTGGAGCATGCTCTACACGCCATGATTGTCATGCCCACGTTCAAGACAGCCCGTTTCACCCTGAGACCCATCACCATGAAAGACGCAAGAGACGTGCATGCTTTTGCGTCACGTGATGAAGTCGGTCCCAGAGCCGGATGGAAGCCCCACAAAACACTCAGAGACACCAAAACCTATATTCAACAATGCATCGCCCGCGCCCACAATGGCAAGCCCGGGGTGTACGCCCTTGAAATGAGGGACACGCACCTGGTGGTGGGGACCATTGAAATCCACGCCTACGTAGAAGACTACAAAGGCGACGTCGGCATGGTCCTTGACCCGGAGTACTGGGGCCAGGGCTTGATGGAAGACGCCACCAGAATCATGATGGTCTATGCCTTTGAAATCCTCGGCCTCATGCGTCTTTCATACAAACACTTCCCCAACAACTTCGCCTCAAAACGTCTAAGAGAAAAACTCGGCTTCACCTTTGAAGGCGTCAAACGGAAGAGCTACAAGCGTTTTGACGGCCGTTTTCTCGATGAAGTAATCGCCAGTTTCACCGATGAGGATTACCATGATAAAAAAGCGGATTTCGAAGCCTTCAAGAAAACTGTGGAAGTTTCTCTGTAGCTTCGTTGACACGCCTTATAAATCACGCTATAATTAGTTAAACCGTCGAAGGAAAGACGTGTGGTAAAACTTTCAAGAGAGTGGATGGGTGCTGCGAATCCACAAGTTTGACACACTGGACGCTCCCGAGGGGATCTTTGAAACAAGTAGGAGATCACGTCACGCTGCGTTAAGGTGTTAAGGGCCGGCATTGCCGGAACTAAGGTGGCACCGCGATTTAATCGCCCTTGGAATTAGGGGGATTTTTTTATTTATAGGAGGTTTTTATGATACAGAAAATGAAAGGCACCTACGATATCACCCGCGACATCGGGTTTTATTTGGAAATTGAAAAAGCCATACGAAAAGTCAGTCGTCTTTACAACGTCGAAGAAATACGCACCCCCCATTTTGAAAGCCGCGAACTCTTCCATAGAAGCGTCGGGGAAAACAGTGACATCGTCACAAAGGAAACCTACGACTTTGAAGACCGGGGTGGACGGGTGAATACACTGCGTCCTGAAGGCACAGCCGGCATCGTGCGTGCCCTCATTGAAAACAAGCTCTACGCCGATCCACGCACCCCAATCAAACGCTATTACGTGGGGTCCATGTTCAGGTACGAACGGCCTCAAAAAGGGCGTTTCCGCGAATTTCGTCAGTTTGGCGCTGAGAGTTTCGGCTCAAAGCATCCCTCACAAGACGCTGAAATGATCGATTACGCGATGAACATCCTCAGAGCCCTCAAGCTCAAAAACGTCCGTGTCCACATCAATTCACTGGGCGGCGAGGCAAGCAAAAAAACTTACAAGGAAGCGTTGAAAGCGCATCTTGAACCGCATCTGGATACGCTTTGCCAAGAGTGTCAGACGCGTTATGAGACCAATCCTCTTCGCATCCTTGACTGCAAGAAAGACAAGGACAAGGAGGCCATCAAAACAGCGCCCCGTACCCTTGATTACCTTACAAAAGAAGACGCGGCGCACTTCGAAGCGCTTAAAAGCTATCTTGAGGCGATGAAAGTGGACTACAAAGTCGACCATTCACTCGTCAGAGGCCTTGATTACTACACCCACACCGTCTTCGAACTCCAGGTAAGCGAAGACTTGCTGGGACAGCAAAACGCCATATGCGGCGGAGGACGCTACGATACGCTCGTCGAAGACCTCGATGGACCCCCTACACCGGCCGTCGGCTTCGCCTTCGGGCTTGAAAGACTCATCGTGGCGCTCAAGGAAAACGGCTTTGAACCTTTGAGTCCGTCCCTTCACACCTACTTCATCATCATGGGCGACACCGCCCGCGTAAAAGCCATGAGCCTCATGCACAGACTGAGGACCGGTGGCATTACATGTGACGCAGACTTCACAGAGCGTTCCATGAAAGCCCAGTTCAAACAAAGTGCCCACCAGAATGCCCGCTTCGTGGTCATCATCGGTGAAGACGAAGTGGCAAACGGCACCGTCAACCTCAAAGACCAGCGTGAAGGCATTGAAACGAGTGTCCCCATGAACGCACTCTATGGGACCCTCATGGAACGCCTCACAAGGAATACGAACGCAGGCTGCAAAGACTGCAAGGAAAAAGGAGAATCCTAATGCGACATACCCATGAAAACAATACGCTAAGCGCCTCCATGATAGGCGAAACCGTCACGCTCAAAGGTTTCGTTCAAAAGAAACGCGACCTCGGCAACCTCGTCTTCATTGACCTCAGAGACTTTTCAGGCGTGGCCCAACTCGCCTTTTATTCGGACAACCCCTTCAAAAACATTACGACAAACATCAAAAGTGAATTCGTGCTTGAAGCGACCGGCACGGTCGTTGAACGCTCAAGCAAGAATCCTGAGCTTCCTACTGGGGACGTTGAAGTTGACGTGACAGACTTGAAAGTATTGGCCACGGCCAAACAACCCCCAATGCTCATCAAAGACGACACTGACGCCCTTGAAGACACCCGTCTCAAATACCGTTATCTCGATTTGCGTCGTCCGGTCCTTCGTGACATGATCAAGATGCGCCATGAAACCATCAAGGCGACGCGTGATTACTTGAATGCACAGGCATTTCTCGATATCGACACCCCGATTCTCACAAAATCCACGCCTGAAGGCGCCCGTGATTACATCGTACCCTCAAGAATTCAAAAGGGCAGTTTCTATGCCTTGCCTCAATCCCCTCAGCTCTTCAAACAGTTGCTGATGATCGGGGGCTTTGAGAAGTACTACCAGATTGCCAAGTGCTTCAGGGATGAAGACCTCAGAAGCGACCGCCAGCCCGAATTCACCCAAATCGACATTGAAATGGCCTTCGTCGAGGAAAAAGACGTGCAAACCATGAGTGAAGGGCTTATCAAACACATCATGAAAGAAACCCGTGGCATTGACATAAAGACCCCGTTCCCCCGTCTTTCCTATGATGACGCCTTGCGTCTTTATGGAACAGACAAGCCTGACATGCGTTTTGGCATGCCGATTAGAAACCTCAGTGACGTGTTCGCTTCAACCGACTTCAAAGTCTTCAAATCCGTACTGGAAAATGGAGGGAGTCTCCAGGGCTTGCTTGTAGAAGCGACCCACGGGGCCCTCTCACGCAAGGATATCGACAAACTTACAGACACCGTGAAGCCTTATGGCGCCAAAGGGCTTGCGTTTGTGAAAAAATCAGCGGATGGTTTCAGCGGATCGGTCGCGAAATTCCTGAGTGACAGTGAAAAAGACGCGCTCACAGCCTTCATGAGCGAAGGCGACGTGCTCCTCATTGTGGCAGACACCCTCAAGGTCTGCCGGGCATCCCTTGGACATTTGAGAAATGTGCTGGGTGACAAACTGGGGCTCATCGATCCCGACCAATTCGATTTTCACTGGGTTGTACACTGGCCCATGTTTGAATACAATGAAGATGAAAAACGTTACCAGGCACTTCACCACCCTTTCACAAGACCGATAGACGAAGACAAGGACAAACTTGAGAGCGAACCTGAAAACGTCTATACCTATGGCTATGACCTCGTAGCTCAGGGTCAGGAACTCGGTGGCGGGTCCATGCGTAACCATAACGTGAATGTGCAAACCAAGGTATTCGATGCCCTTGGACTTGACAAAAAAACCCAGGAAAGCCGTTTTGGGTTCCTCAGTGAAGCCCTTGAATACGGCGCACCTCCACATGGTGGCATCGCATTCGGGCTTGAACGCCTCGTGATGATGCTTGCCAAAACCAAAAACATCCGGGATGTCATCGCCTTCCCAAAAACCGCAAGTGCCACGTGCCTGCTTACGGATGCGCCCAGTGAAATCGGTGACACACAACTAAGCGATCTCGGCATCCGTGTGACGGATGAAAGCTAAGACGGTTCCAAAACGCTTCACACGTCTGAGTCCGCTTTACAAACCGGCTGGCCTGGCCCTTCTTGAAGAGGCCCACGTACTCGTAATAGGGCTTGGAGGTGTGGGGTCTCACGCAAGTGAAACCCTGGCGCGCAGTGGCATAGGCCACCTCACCCTGATTGATATGGACACGGTCGATGAGACCAATATCAACCGTCAGTCCATTGCGTTCACCTCCACCATCGGAGAGGAAAAGGCCAAACTCATGGAAGCGAGAATCAAGGACATCAACCCTGAGTGCAAGGTGCGCGCCCTCACCATGCGCTACAGTGAATCGGTCCGTGAGAAGGTGTTTGATAGGGCCTATGACTATGTCTTTGATGCGACTGACAACAGACGCGCCAAAGAAGACATCATCCTGAGTGCCTTGTCCAAACACATACCCGTCATAACCTCAGCGGGGCTTGGCAACCGCGTGGAGCCATCAAACGTACGCATCATGGATTTATTTGACTTGGAAGGGGACCCTTTGGCGCGCAAACTCAAGAACGCCTTGAGAAAAAAGGGCATTGATAAGCACGTGATGAGTGTCGCGTCCACGGAAGTTCCTTTTAGAAGAAAACATATTGCCACACCGGCTTCAACCGCCATGGTTCCGCCCATAGCGGGCATCATGGCAGCCGGTTTCATCATCAATACAATCGCTAGGAGTGATTCTATGAAACAGATTACCTTTGCAGGCGGCTGTTTTTGGGGCGTCGAAGCCTATTTCAAACAGTTGGAAGGCGTACTTGATACCCGGGTGGGCTACGCCGATGGCACCAAGGAAAACCCCACGTACGAAGAAGTATGCCAGGGAGCAGGCCACACAGAAGCGGTGGAAATCACATATGATGAGACCCTCCTTCCCCTTCGCACGCTCTTGAAACACTTTTTCACCATCATCGACCCGACCCTCGTGAACCGTCAAGGGCCCGACATCGGCATTCAGTACCGAAGTGGCATTTACCGTTATGCCCCCTCAGATGAGCCCGTCATTGACCATTTCATCAAAGAAGAGGGCAAAAAATACACCAAGCCCATTCGAGTCGCCGTAAAAAAAGACACCCCTTTCTTTGCGGCTGAAGATTACCACCAGGATTATCTGGACAAGCATCCCGGCGGGCATTGTCATATCGATCTCAGTCTCAAAGACAAAGTAGGGAAGTGACACTATGAAACGCAGTGACTATATTTCGTGGGACGCCTATTTCATGGGCGTCGCAGAACTCTCTTCCATGCGTAGCAAGGACCCCTCCACACAAGTAGGGGCCGTCATCGTAAACGCCAAGAACCGCATTGTGGGCATCGGCTACAACGGCTTCCCAATCGGGATTGATGACGATGTCTACCCTTGGGAAAACGAAGGCGACTTCCTGAATACCAAATACCCTTACGTCGTGCATGCAGAGCCCAACGCCATCTTGAACAGCACGGTATCGCTTGAAAACACCACGCTTTATGTGACGCTTTTTCCGTGCCATGAATGCGCAAAACTCATCATTCAAAGCGGCATCAAGGAAATCGTCTACGCAGAAAACAAATACCAGGAAGAAGCCTCTTTCAAAGCCAGCAAAAGGATGCTTGAAGATGCCGGGGTAAGCCTTCGCCAAATCCAGGAAATCGAAGTGACTTTGTCTCATGTTTAAAGGCTTCTTCAGGCGTTACAAAAAATGGGGGTTCCTTCTCGCGCTTCCCTACTTCGCTTTTTTATTGATGCTCACCCTACGCATTGATTACCGGATCTATGCTCCGGGTGGGCTCAATCCCGTAGGCAACTTCATCGAATTCGACAAGGCCTATGATGCGGAAAATCCGCTTGCGACGACCTACATCATGAACGTCGAAAAACCGACGCCTTTTCAGTATGTGGTTGGGAACCTCACGTCCACCCTCACAGTTTCAAAACTTCCTGAATACCGAGAAGGCATAAGCGATACCGCAAACTTCGAATCAGGGCAAGTGGCCCGCAATACCTCCGTCGATCTGGCGCTTATCAACGCGTACCGCGAACTGGGGCTTTCCATCGACTATGAAACGGAGTATATCGTCTCGCTTTATTATGACTACATGGACGCAGACAATCTTGACATCGGCGACGTCATTTTGAGTGTCAACGGCAATGAAGATGTCTATGAAGGCTTTCAAAATGTAGCCTGTGAAGAAGAAGCGCACCTTGAAGTACGCAAAAGCGACGACACACGCATTGAAACGTCAGTGACCCGCCAAACACAAGAAGACACGTGTCGCTTTGGCCTCAATATCAGCACTTATTACAGAATTACCGACGCGGAGATTCCCTATACTTTGAAGGACTCGCCTATTGGGGGCCCTTCAGGGGGGTTGATGCAGACACTTTATATCTACAACGCCTTGAGTGAAGACGACTTTACGAAAGACACGCGCATCGCGGGCACAGGCACCATTCGAATCGATGGGACCATTGGCTCCATCGGTGGCGTCCGTGAAAAGGTCTTCACCGCACACAAAGAAGGCGTGGACGTATTTTTCGTGCCCAGTGGCACGAACCATGAAGAGGCGATTGAAGCGCTTGAAGCACTTAGAAACCCAACCATGACACTCGTCGCAGTCGAAACCTTCAGTGACGCGCTCACCTACGTGCAAGGAGGGAGTTCATGAACCGTTTGATAGCCCTCAGCATTGCGATGGATGAAAATTATACGTTCAAAGACCGGCTTGAAAGCCTCATCGCCATGTTCATCCTGAGTACCCTCATCCATTTACCCATCATTTTGGTGATTGTGAATCTCGGCATCCTCTTTTTAAGATTCGTCACGCTTTATGCCATACTCGGATCCCTAGGTGTGGCGTCATGGCTCGCTTTTTGGCGGGTACTTTATACGGTGTCCCTTCGCAAAAAAAGCAAGCCCACCACCCTGCCACTTGAAGAAGTGGCCCTGAGCCATGCACTTGCTTATTGTGTCATCATTTTCGCAATAAGCCTGTTCGTACTCAATGAAACCCTTATACAGTATTTTTAGGAGGCCCCTCATGAACAAGAAGACCCTATTCAGTGTGCTGTCCATCATCGTTGGCATCGTCGTACTCGATCAATTGACCAAGCTATGGATTGTGCGAACACTGGAGTACGCTTCAACCAATGGAGGCAGTGAATCCTTTACCGTCATTCCCTCATTTCTAATCATCACATCCCATAGAAACTACGGTGCCTCCTGGGGCATGTTCCAAGATCAGCTGATCTTTTTCATCATCGTCACACTGGTCGCACTCAGTGTGTTCGTGTTTTTGTCAAAAGACATCGACTTCAAGGAAAAGCCCTTCTATTCAATCGGTCTTCCGCTTTTAATCGGCGGCACCATTGGAAATTTCATTGATCGCTTGCGCCTTGGCTACGTAGTGGATTTCATTGACACTTACATATTCGGATACAACTTTCCCATCTTCAACGTGGCGGATATGGCCCTCACCATCGGGATGACCCTGTTTGCGATAGACATCATCATCCTCGATGAACTCAGAAAGAAAAAAGGACGTGACACCCATGCAAAGTGATCCCCTGCACATGAATGTTGAAGCGGAGGGTGCGAACATGCGCCTTGATCAATTCGTCGCTTCAAAGTTGAATGATTTTTCAAGAGCCCAGATCAAACGTTTTATCAATGAAGGCCAGGTTACCGTGGATGGGGAAATAAAGAAAGCCGGCTATACCCTTAAAACAGGCGAATCCATTCGCGTTGTACCACTCATAGACAAACCGCTTGACCTCAGTCCCAAGGACGTGGCCATGGACATCGTCTATGAAGACGATGCCCTCCTTGTCATCAACAAGCCAAGTGGGCTTGTGGTGCACCCGTCCAAAACCTATACGCTCCCTACACTGTTGCACGGGATTTTAGACCGTTTGAAAGACCCGGATGCTTTTGTGAAGAAAGAACGCGCCGGCATCGTGCACCGCATCGACAAGGATACGAGTGGACTGCTCGTGGTGGCCAAGACACCCGAAGTACTCAAAACGCTTCAGACGTCACTCAAGGCCCATGAAATAAAAAGAACCTATATTGCGCTTTGTGACGGCGTCATTCCCCACAACAAAGGCACAATCAATGCGCCCATCGGACGCCACGAAAAGAAACGCAAGCAAATGACCGTACGCAGTGGCGGCAAGGAAAGCATCACCCACTTCACCGTCAAGGAACGCTTCGAAGACCACACGCTTGTGCAGCTGAACCTTGAAACCGGCAGAACCCACCAGATCAGGGTGCACCTCGCCTACATCAACTACCCGGTTGTGGGCGATCCCACTTACGGACTCAAACGCTACAAGGACGAAGGCTTCAATCAGTACCTTCACGCAGCCGAACTGTCGTTCACCCATCCTGTGAGCGGTGAGCCCATGACATTTGAAAGTCCGTTGCCACCGATTTTCGAAGAAAAACTGAATGCACTGAGAAAGATGAAGTCCTGAGTGGCTTTGTCTTTTTTTTGTAAAAAACGCGCAATTTTTTTAAAAAGCGTGAAACCCTTATGCTGTCAAGCCATCAAAAAACCCCGTCAAAGTCAACGGTTATTTTAAAGATTTCTTCATGCTATCATGAAGTCAAATCAGAAGAAAGGGGTCCCTCATGATTAAAAAAGACCGTTTATACAGAGACATCGCGATTATTGACTTGAAAAGCTTTTATGCCTCCGTTGAATGCACTGATCGGGGGCTCGATCCTTTCGAAACCCCCTTGATTGTGGCGGATGAAGCACGGGGTGGGGGCTCCATCGTCCTCGCTGTCTCACCTTACTTGAAAAAGCAGGGCGTGCCCAACCGCCTGCGGCTTCACGAAATGCCCGAAGTCAAAAACCTCATCATCGCGAAACCGAGGATGACACGCTACCTTGAAGTTTCCACAGACATCGTCGAAGTTTACCTTGATTACATCGCCCCTGAAGACATTCACGTCTATAGCATTGATGAGGTCTTTTTGGACCTTACGGATTATTTGAGGTACTACGACACCGATGCCTGGAGCCTTACAAAGCAAATCAGAGACACCGTATTGAAGAAGACCCTTATCCCCTCCACTGCAGGCATCGGTGACAATCTTCTCTTATCCAAGCTTGCGCTCGACATTGAAAGCAAGCACACTCCGGAATCGCAAGCCGAATGGCGCCATATCGATGTCCGTGAAAAACTGTGGCCCCTCCGGCCGCTTTCGAAGATGTGGGGCATCGGCTCACGCATGGAAAGAAGACTCAATGCGCTTGGCCTGTACAAAGTCGGGGACATCGCACAAGGCAGCAGACAATTGCTCATCAAGCATTTCGGCGTCATCGGTGATGAACTTTACCATCACGCGAATGGCATCGATGGCTCCATCATCAAAGAAGGGATTCCCCACAGAGACACCCGTCAAAAAAGCGTTGGCCTCTCACAGGTGCTGTTCAAGGATTATGATGAAGCCATGGTCTACCCGGTTCTAAGAGAAATGAGCGATGAAGCCAGTGAGAAACTGCGCTTCATCGGCAAACAGGCAAGGACCGTGCATCTGTCTATTCTCTATTCAAAAACCGAAGGGGGCGGAGGCTTCTCGCGTCAGGTGAAAAGTGAGACCCCGGTGGACCATCCCGATGACGTGTTCAAGCATGTGAGGAAGTTATTTGCCATGCATTACGAGGGCGTGCTTATTCGCAAAGTAGGCATTCGCCTTTCAAGCCTGGCTGATAAGAAGCCGGCCATTCAACTCTCCTTTTTCGAAGACAGAATCAAGCAGAAAAACAGTGAAGCCCTCTTTGAAGCAATTGATGGCATCCATGCCCGTTACGGCGTTGTGAGTGCGCTGCGCCTCACGTCTTACGAGGACAGTGCTCGGCGCAAGGAAAGAGCGTCACTGGTAGGTGGTCACCATGCCTAGTCTCTACCATGACAGGAAGATGCTCAAGTGGCTACCTTTTGAGGCTTTGGAGCCGCAAAGAGAAGCGCTTAAGAGAGTCTTCAGAAAAAACAGTGAAACCACGAGGCCCGTCTTGTCCATTGATCAGCAAAAAAGCAACCAATACAGGATAGAAGAAGCGCTTGAAACGGGGGCAACTGTGTCCATTGTCTATTTTCATGAATACCACCGCTACACGCTGTTTTCACCCATCAAAGAGGTGGACGTTTCCAAGGGTATTTTGCGTACGAAAGACCATTGTCTGAACCTTGAAAATATAATTGAAGTCTCGTAAACCGCTCCAACGCTCAATAATTAAACAAAAACGCTTTCTTTTCACTTTACATGCGAAAGCATTTGCT
>JAGYML010000028.1 GCA_018400615.1 bacterium
ATAGGGTGTTTTTACCCTAAGAAGATTGATTTTTTTCGGTTTTAATATAGTTATATTTACTTTAATGAAAGTGACTGTATTAGACCAGATTGAAATAAGTAGGAGAACACAATGAAAAAGCGACTAATCGAACTAACAAAAGGCATCGCCATAGGCATTGCGAACATCATCCCCGGCTTTAGCGGGGGCACCATGGCTGTTGTCTTTGGACTCTATGAAAAACTCATCTATGCTTTCAGTCATTTCTTTGAGACTCCCATAAAGATTGTCAAGGAGATGTGGGCGATTTTAATTGGAGTCATCCTTGGCTTTGCGATAGCGGTACTGGGGATTACCGTACTCCTTGACAAGTTCCCGGTCCCTACGATTTTACTGTTTGTAGGACTCATTATAGGGTCCATTCCAAAGATACAGGAAAGAGCTGATTTACTTGGGAGAAACAAGGCTCCCAAGTTGGGGATGCTTTTTGGGATACTGATACTGATTGGCTTAACGTTTCTCCCCTTTACAGGCAATGGACAGGGAGAAGTCAATACGCTCTTTGTCATAGGGCTATTCTTTATTGGAACACTGGGGTCTGCGTCCATGGTTATTCCAGGGGTGAGTGGATCTCTTATCTTCCTTGTGTTTGGGTATTATGATTATATTTTAGAACTAGCGAGTGACTTCATGAGTGGAGTCTTTACATTTGATTTTTCCTTGATAGGCAGCACGATAGGG
This sequence comes from bacterium, assembly GCA_018400615.1. GTDB lineage: Bacteria > Bacillota_I > Bacilli_A > Izemoplasmatales > Izemoplasmataceae > M55B118. The sequence continues at coordinate 721 of JAGYML010000028.1, forward strand.
TACGTAATTATTTTCGGTGTGGGTGTTGTGCTTGGGGTAGTGCTCATCGCCAAGCTAATCGAAAAACTCATGCTTACCCATAGGACTTTGATTTACGGGTTTATCGTGGGATTGTTGGTAGCCAGTCCCGTCGCCATTCTTGTCAATCTGTTTCGTGAGTACCCTGAACAGGTAAGCGAGAGTACGGTGGGGGTTTGGCTTTCAGGTGGGATTCTGGCACTTATAGGCGTCTTTGGATCGATTTATCTTAGCAGCAAGGATGTGCCTGAAGACATAGAAGCCCTGAATGAAACACTCAAAGAGAATTGATTCTCCTTTTTTCCAAATCAATTCTATAGTGAAGAGAATTGCGTGTTTTTTTGCAATAATATGGTAAAATACAAACTGAAGTGTCTTAATTGAAATAGGTGGGGTTATGAAACGTTTGGTGACAGGCATCATTGTATTGAGTGTAATCACACTTATCAACTTCTGGTTTTACATTGCGTTCAAACCAAGTGACGTGATACTCAACCGATTGTTTTCACTGGTTCTTGACCATGCGGGTCGAGACTTCACCCCTGACAACAGCTTTGAATACGTGTTTTACAATAGTTTTGGGGATTTTTTAGCGGTTATCATGATGCTTATAGGGCTTTCCATTCTTATGAGGCTCATTCGATTCACCCCCAGAATTTATTTGTACCGGCTGACACTGCTCGTGTTCTTGTTATTTGAGACGTTGCAGCTTTGGATGCCTGGAAATTTCAAGATTGTTGATCTCATAGCATACCTATTTGCATATTACCTTGGAATGAAATTCATAGCCTGGTTGGACCATAAGCCACTCAAGGGCTATTGGTAAGGCAGTTTTCAATCCAATATCACTGTTTCTTTTAAAATCCGCCTATCACGGATTATTAATCAACACTATAACCGAGCGTCAAACGATAACTCAAAAAGGGGAAAAATCAATGGCTAAACTAAATTACTGTCCAAACTGCGGGGAACCTTTGAAAGCCAATTACAAAGTTTGTCCTGCATGTGGGGAACTCCTTGAAGAAAAAGTGCAAGAAGACGATCCCTTCGAACAAAACCGTCATGGCAATACCCAAGCGACGTATCAAAAAACCAAAAATTATGAAGATGAGGGCAATACCTTCGGATGGGCCGTAGTCGGGTTTTTCATTCCACTTTTAGGGTTGATTCTGTTTCTCCTCTGGCAGAAAGAGAGACCCCTTTCAGCAAAAAGTGCTGGGACTGGTGCTTTGGTGTCTGTCGTTATAAGTGTTATTTTCTGGATGTTCATAGTGACTGCCGCAACTTCAGGCGTCATAAACTACTCTAATTGAGCTTAGGAGGGTACGATTATGGAAGACAACTCCACTGAACCCACATCAAAAAGTCCTGACCAAAGCAACAGAGATGAAAAGACACTGAAATGGAAACTGCTTGGACTGTTCGCGCCTCCCATAGGGCTTGCCTTGTATTTTCAAATGAAAAAGGAAAGACCTCAAGCGGCGGAAGCCGTGCTTTTTGGGACAATCATCAGTTTTACAGTGGTGTTCTTGGGTCTTTTTATTTTAGGCATCGTGCTAGGGGCTAACGCTTCTTAAAACTACTTGGAAAAGGTGATATACATGGCTAAATTCTGTACGAACTGTGGTGAACCACTCAAACCTCATTTCAAGGTCTGTCCCAATTGCGGACAGCCTGTAAACAAGGCTCAAAGTCAAAATGATGAGCCCTTCAAAACCCACACTTATAGACCCAAACATGAAGAAGAAGGCGATACCTTCGTCTGGGGCGTATTGAGCTTTTTCATTCCATTGCTTGGTTTGATTCTTTTTCTTGTTTGGCAAGAAGACAGACCCAAGGCTGCCAAAAGTGCTGGCACCGGGGCCCTTATCGGCGTGATATTCGGAAGTGTATTCGGATCATTTTTTATTACCGGAATCTAGGAGATAGCCAGTCTATCTCTTTTTTTTCGCTTTGAAATCAGTGACCAGGCTATAAACCTTGAAGGGACACATGAATTCAAGGTTGAAAACGTTTAACAAGGGATTGTGAGCTTATTAAATTGACACATGTATAAGCGTATGCTACACTGCACTCAATAGCTTTATGAAAGAGGCGCGTCAATCATTAGTACCTTAGGGGAAAGGGTGAGACGCCGAAGCGCATGCTGGGCTCAGGGTGAATAGCCGTGAGACTGTTCCAACACTTCCCAAAGTGGATGGAATGTGCTTTTATAAAGTGGGGTATGATTAATAAATGTTCATGCGCCCACGAGCCTTTCTCGTGGGCGCATTTTCTATTGAATAGGTGATAATATGCAATACCGCCAAAATTTAAAAACCCATATGAATACAGAGCTTGCGTATGCGTATGAAACGACGCTAAGAGATACCAGACGTGCCCTGCATCAAATTCCAGAACTTGGGTTTGATCTCCCTAGGACCCAGGCATTTGTGAAAGCCCGTCTTGAAAGTCTAGGGTATGAAACACAAGAGACCGCGCAAAGTGGCATCATTGCCAAAAGAGAAGGATTGAGTTCGAAAGCCATAGCGTTCAGAAGCGATATGGATGGGCTGCCAATCCTTGAAAATACGAATGCGCCCTTCATGTCCACCAATTATGGCAACATGCATGCGTGTGGGCATGATGGACATATGACCATGTTGCTTGCATTCGCAGCTTTTATTGCAGAGCAACCCACCCCCAGACAAAGCATCGTGTTCATCTTTCAACCCGCAGAAGAAACGGGTGGAGGCGCCAAAGAAATCATCCACGAAGGTATTTTGAACAACTATGAGATAGAATCCGTATTTGGTATCCACTTGTTTCCTGAATTGCCTGAAGGGGTCCTTGGACTTAAATCAGGCACCCTGATGGCTCAAGATGGTGAAGTGGATGTGACCGTGCACGGTCTTGGGACACATGGGGCACAGCCTCACCTTGGCAGAGACGCAATACTCGCGGCTTCACACCTGGTGACTCAGTACCACAGCGTGATGGGAAGATTCATTGATCCGAGACATCCAGCTGTTATCAATGTGGGGTCCATCAAAAGTGGCGGCAGCAGGAATGTGGTCAGTGAAAAAGCGGAAATCGAAGGCACACTGCGTGCATTTGATGAAGCGACCTATGAAACCCTTAAAAGCACCATTCGCAGAATCAACAGAGGTGTAGAAGCTTCGTTCAACGTTCAAATAGATACGGTATTCAAAGATCTTTATCCCCCCGTTGAAAATGATGTCAACTTGCATGAGCGGGTAGTAGAAGCATTCAATGATGATGAGTATACTCTTATGGAACCTTTATTGTTGGCAGAGGATTTCGCCTACTATCAAAAGGAAATCCCAGGATACTTCATGATGCTTGGGACCAGAAATGAACGCAAGGGCCATACTTATCCACTTCACAGTCCCAAATTCAATTTTGATGAATCTGTCTTGAAAACCGGACTTGAAACTTACATCCGCATTGCGGACAAGCTGAACATATTATAAGTTTTCATCAAGGCCCTTTCATAAAAGGGTCTTTTTTATTATAATGGAAGGAGTCACAAGGAAAGGGGCTTCATAAATCATGAAAGTAAGAAAAGCCATCATACCCGCTGCCGGACTCGGAACACGTTTTATACCGGCCACCAAAGCACAACCGAAGGAAATGCTTCCGATTGTCGACAAGCCCACCTTGCAATACATCATTGAGGAAGCTGTCGATTCAGGGATAGAAGAGATACTCATCATAACCGGTAGAAACAAGACTTCAATCGAAGACCACTTCGACCGGTCGATTGAACTTGAAATGGTGCTTGAAGAAAAAAGAAAAGATGCCCTGCTCAAACAGGTTCGTGCTATCAGTGAAATGGTGGACATACACTATATCAGACAAAAAGAACCGCTTGGTCTTGGCCACGCAATCCATAGAGCAAAAAGTTTTATTGGAAGTGAGCCTTTTGCCGTGATGCTTGGAGATGACATTGTCTATAATGACGGGCATCCCTGTCTTAAACAGATGATTCAAGTTTATGAACAAGAAAAAGCCTCCGTTCTTGGTGTGCAAACCGTAGACTGGAAAGATGTTTCCAAATACGGCATTGTTGATGGAAAGAAACTTGACAACCGGTTGTACAGTGTACTGGGCTTGGTGGAAAAACCCAACCGTGAAGACGCACCGAGCAACGTAGCAGTACTGGGACGTTATATCATCAATCCTGAGATTTTTGAAATCCTAGAACATACAGCGCCTGGCAAAGGTGGAGAAATACAGCTGACAGATGCCTTGAAAGAACTTGCTTCAAAACAGAAAATGGTTGCCTATGACTTTGAAGGCATTCGGTATGACGTCGGCAACAAACTGGGTTTTTTGAAAGCTACGGTGGAATTCGCATTAAGACGCGATGACTTGAAAGAAGACTTCAAAGCCTATTTAAACACGCTTGAATAAAAGAAAACGCAAGCATGAACGCTTGCGTTTTACTTTATATCAATGGCAAAAATCTACAGAGTACGATTCGTTCTCTTTTGCAGTTTTGGTTATCTCTTTTGGTCACAAGGGTGAGTTCCTGATTCAGACGGCTACCTATTGGTATAATCATGTGTCCGCCAACCTTCAATTGATCGAGTAAAGGCTCGGGTATTTTTTGTGTAGCGGCCGTAACCATGATTTTATCAAAAGGTGCTTCTGCAGGCATCCCCTCTTTTCCATCCCCATGAACAAAGGTTACATTGTCGATGCCTAGATTTGCAAGTGTTCTTTTTGCTTTGTGATAAAGAGGTTCCCTTGTTTCAATGGTAAAGACCTTTTTAGCCAGTTGTGCCAAAATGGCCGCTTGATACCCAGAACCTGTTCCCACTTCCAAAACTTTGTGTGAAGGCTTGATATCAAGCATTTCACTCATCAGTGCCACAATGTAGGGCTGTGAGATTGTCTGCCCTTCCTCAATGGCTAAGGGGTGGTCTTCATACGCCACATTCTTGTAAAAGGAACCTACAAATTCGTGCCTCGGCACTTTTTCAAAAGCCTTTAAAACCTTTTCATCCTTGATGTCTCTTCGCTTCAGCTGATATTTAATCATCTGATTTTGCTTTAAAGAGTACTCCATGTCGTTCAAAATTATCCCTCCCCAGGAAATCGCCCCCATTATACCACAAAACGAATAAAGCGGTTACACTTTTTGTCAGTTTACTAAAAACGATTTATAGATTTAATAGCGTATGCATACACTATACTATTACAGGAGGCTCATCATGTTTGATAAAGATGCACTGCAAAATTATCCATACTCTTCTAAAAAAGGCGTTATCCATGCCAAACACGGTATGGTCGCAACCTCTGAACCAAAAGCGGCTGAAGTAGGTAAGGAAATCCTCAAACAAGGAGGCAACGCAGTCGATGCGGCCATTGCGACTGCGGCCGCACTTACGGTTGTCGAGCCTACCAGCAACGGCATCGGTGGTGATGCCTTTGCGATTGTCTATATGCAAGGCAAACTGCATGGATTGAATGCATCAGGGAAAGCGCCTGGAACCTTGAGCATTGAAGCTTTAAAGAAAAAAGGCTTTGATGAAATGCCCCGTTTTGGGCTTGAACCGGTCACCGTGCCAGGTGTTCCCTCTGCATGGGCCGCGCTTAGTGAACGGTTTGGAGCGCTTACTTTGGAAGCTCTATTGAAACCCGCCGCAAAACTTGCCCGTGAAGGCTATCCGCTTGCGCCCCATGTCGCCACAAGTTTTAAAAATGCCTTCAAAGGGTATGAAAAAATCTTGAAAGGCGAGGTCTTCAAATCGCTTTTCAATACTTTTCTTGGAGATGGGAATACACCTGAATCCGGAAATATCATTACCTTGAAAGATCATGCCAATACTTTGGATTTAATCGGAAAGACTAAAGCCCAAGCCTTTTATGAAGGGGAACTTGCCGACACAATCGATGCGTTTTCAAAAGCGCATGGCGGTTTTATTACAAAGGATGATCTTAAAGCCCACGAAGTCGAATGGGTAAAACCCATTAGCATGCATTACAAAGGAGTTGATGTCTATGAATTGCCTCCAAATACTCAAGGCATGGTGGCACTAGGTGCACTCGGTATACTCAAACACTTAGACACAACGGGCGATTCGGAAGTCCAAAAACTGCATACGTCGATTGAAGCTTTGAAACTCGCTTTTGAAGATGGGAAACACTACATTGGTGACCCAAACACCATGGACATTAATGAGAACGCACTTCTTGATGAACGCTATCTAGAAGAAAGAAGCAAACTCATCAAAGAAGAAGCGCAGGCATTTAAACCGGGGGCCTTCAAGGATCATGGAACCGTTTATCTAAGTACAGCGGATAAAGACGGAAACATGGTAAGCTACATCCAAAGCAACTACATGGGCTTTGGAAGTGGGGTTGTGGTGCCTGGGACCGGTATTGCCCTTCAAAACAGAGGCCATAACTTCTCAATGGACAAAAATACTCAAAATGCCCTTGCACCAGGAAAAAAACCGTATCACACCATTATTCCAGGCTTTCTCATGGAAGAAGACCGTCCCATTGGACCCTTTGGTGTCATGGGTGGCTTCATGCAACCTCAAGGCCATATGCAAGTCGTCACCAGTATGATAGACGACAACCTGAATCCGCAGGCTGCACTCGATAGACCGCGCTGGCAATGGGAAAAAGGCAGAATACTCATGGTGGAACCCACCATGCCTCACCACATTGTAAAAGCCCTTGAAAGAAAAGGGCATGTCATCAGAGTGGAACACCGTCTTCAAGTCTTTGGCAGAGGACAAATCATCCTCAGGGACACACAAACGGGCGTTTACACCGGAGGCACTGAAACTCGGTGTGATGGCTTTATCGCCTCTTATTGATAGAATGTACAAACAAAAAGGGAACCCTTGGCTTAGGGGTAGGGGATAAGAGCCAGGGGTTCCCTTTTTGTATGAGGAATCAGAGGGACAAGGATGCCTCCTCGTCCTCTTCATCGTCATCGTCGTCGTTCTCATCGGAGTCGTCTTCGTCGTCTTCATCGTCATCGTCGTCTTCATCATCACTGTGGGTATCTTCAATAATTATTTCTTTGCCGTCTTCTTCAATGGTATAGTGATAGACTTCTGTACCATCACTTTGTCTGGTAATGACGAGTTCGACTTCACCTTCAGTATCGCCGATGGTGTATTCGAAGTAATATTCTGTAACACCATCATCTTCGCTTTCACGCTCAAAACTGTAACTGTTGCCGTCTGCAGTTTCGATTTCTATTGAGGCTTCACCTTCTTCGCTTTCAAATTCGATGGTAAGTTCCTTTTCAATTCCATCGAGCATACTGTAAAGACTCATCTCAAAAGCATTTTCATCCTCTTCAATAGAGGATTCGATTTCTATTTCAATATAATTGTTTTCATTAGACTTGTCAGTGGTTTTGAGGTAGATTTCTTCTTCACTTTCGCCCTCTTCATTCTCATTTTCACTTTCGCCTGTAAGGATGAATTCTCTACCACCCGCAATGAGAATGCCGTTCAATACACCAGCGTCATTTTCATTGAACAAAATGGTGTAGGTTTTATCTTCGACTGTGTAGCGCATTTCAAATGCGTAGTCTTCATTCACGTCAAGGGAATCCTCAATCGTGAATGGGTTGGTGAGTCCATGGTCTAAAAATACACGCAACTGATTGAAGTATGTGCTGACTTCTCCAAGTTCTTTTTCAATTTCACTCATGGCGTTCTCGGTGCCTGTTGAGAGAAGCGCAGGGCCAGTATCATAAGTGGAATCAGAATCTTCTTGGGTTTCAGCGGTTAAGAAACTTCCAGCAATATAAGTAGAATACGCCAAGGTTTTCGTATCTGTTTTCTTTATGGGCTCATCAGTTGGACTGGAATCATTTGGATCGCTTGGGGGACTTGGATCAGTTCCTTCATCAGGAATTTCACACCCGGCAATTCCAAAAGATACAATCAAAAGAAGGATAAGCAGTCGTTTCTTCATGGACATCACCCCGTTTCTTTCTATAATCATTATACTCTATGAATGTGAAAATCATGTGAATTTACAAAAAAGAAGAACCCTCTCAAAAACATGAGGGTTCTTCAATGCATGGAGGGCAACTCAATATATCGGTTAGGTAGTTGGTTCGTCCTCTTCATCGGTGTTATTATCGCTGATGTTCTGGCCATTTTCATCCAGCGTGAATTCTTTTTCTTCACCAGCTTCTTCTATGGTGTAATGGTATTCTTTATTTCCGTTGTCGTTGATTGAGATTTTGAGCTCTACTTCACCTTCAACACCGTCTACAGTGTATTCAAATTCATAGTCGATATCTTCAGCGTTGTTTTCAGTGGATCTTGAAAAACTGTAGCTGTTTCCGTTTTCTGTTTCCATTTCGATGGAGACTTCGTCTCCTTCGATTTCAAACTCGATGTACAATACAGTTTCTATGTCATCGATTACACTTGTCATTTCCATTTCAAATTCGTATTCTTCGTCGTCATCTTCTGTTTCGATGGCAATTTCGATAAAGTTATCCGAGTTCTCAATGTCGATGGTTTTCAAATAGATTTCCTGCTCAGACTCAGTTGTTGTGCCTTCGCCGTCATCATCAGACTCAGTTTCAGTTTCAACTTCTCTAGATCCTTCAACTTCATAGTCTACTCCATCAAGAGTAAGCGTACCAGTAAGGTTGCCTTCGTCGTCTTCATTCAGTAGAATGGTATAGTCCATGTCTTCCACGGTATACCCCATGGTAATGTCGTAGTCACCGTCTACATCAAGATCGCGATTGATTTCGAATGGATTTTCCATTCCGTTATCAAGGAAAACCTTAAGACGGTTGAAGTATCGGTTCACTTCGCCGAGTTCCTCTTCAATGGATAGCATTGCAAGGCTATCAGAGTTTGTTTCCAAGTATGCAACACTTGCATGGTTTGTACCAGTCGTGTTGTTTGCGGTTTCTCCAGATAAAAAAGCGCCTGCCATGTAAGTTGAATAAGCAATCGTCTGGTCGCTTGTGAGTCCTTCATTAGTGTCGTCTGAGTTGTTTGTGCATGCGGCTACGCCAAATACAAGTGAGGCTATAACCGTAAGGGTGATTAAGGGCTTGAACAATGATTTCATAATATATCGCTCCTTTAGAGTGGGGTTCTTTTATCTTTACACCCAAAGTATAACGCAGCTGTGTGAAAGTCAGGTGAACGTTGTGTGAAAGTTTTGTGAATTTGTGAAAAGATGCCATGCGTATGCTATCATTATATATGAAGAGGGGTGAATGCCATGAAGCCAATCCTTATAATTGAAGATGAAGTATCACTTGTAAAAATACTGAAATCCGTATTCGAAAAAAATGACTTCGTAGTGGATACTGCCTACAATGGAGAAAACGGTCTCGCTCAGTTCAAGACCAAAACCTATGATTGTGTCATTTTGGACATTACCATGCCCAGAATGGACGGGTGGGAGGTTTTGAATGAAATCAGAGAGCGCAGTGATGTGCCCATAGTCATGATGACTGCACTGACCGGTGAAGACTATGAACTCAAAGGCTATGATCTCAAAGCGGATGACTATGTGACCAAACCCTTTTCTCCCAAAGTGCTCGTCGCCAAAGTCAAAAACCTTGTGGATAGGTATGAGGGTACTTACAAGGAAAACAAAAGTCAATTGAGTGTAGAGAATCTCATATATGATAAAGCGCGACACCGCGTTGAAATAGAGGGGAAATCCATTGAACTCTCCAAGAAGGAATTTGATCTTCTTGGCTTTTTGCTTGAACAAAAAGGCTTTACTTTAAGCCGTGATCAGATACTTGAACACGTCTGGGACTTTGATTCCTTTGCGGGTGAACGCATTGTGGATGCATTCATCAAAAGCCTCAGAAAGAAACTCGGTGAACCCTACTCGAAAATGATCAAGACCGTACGCGGGGTAGGGTACCGCATGGACGAGGAGCTTTAATATGAAAAAAGGCATTGCACTGTCCATATTCTATCGAACCTTGGTTATTTTCCTAATTGTGTTGCTTATACAGTTTCTGTTTTTCAATTATGTCTTTGAAGCCTACTACGAAGACAGACGTGTAGAAGAAACCATAGATGACATTGTAGCCACCAAACAGTCCCTAGAAACAAGTGCTGCATCACAAACAGATCCGATTATCATACGGTTTGCCGAAGACAGAGGCTTTTACGTTGAAGCCTATAAAGAGGCGAGCGAACCGTATTTTGATTTTGAAAACAGTGATACGTTCGCACTTGGCAACTATACGATTTCAATCCCTCCCTACGTAAGCCAGGAAGTCTATGAAGATGCCTTTCAAGTGGGGTCCAATATTGAAAGTGTCACACTCGTTCAAAGTTTTGAAACAAACAGGTACTTCCCAGTTTCCATCACCCTGGGGGGCGAAACCTTTACCTATGACACAGAGGAAGACAAGCTCAACATAAGAAATCTCGTGGATTTTGGAGGAGACGAAGTCACCCTTGATTCTCGTTTGATTACCGATACGGACAAGTCAAGTGAACGCTACGCGTCACTTAACCAGCTTATTACCAATTACGTGCTTGAAGAACCTGCGACGACCCCTTTCAGTGAAGCGGGTTTTGAAGGACAGTACTTCAGAAGTGAAGACCGTTTTGGAGAGTATTATGTCTTTGTGAGCCCCTTCAGTGTCAACAACGAAGCCTACACGCTTTTTACCATCATGCCCATTGAACCAGTCGAGGCGATTATCGATGATGTAATCACCTTTCTCGGGGCGTCATCGTTTATTACCATACTGCTTCTAGCAGGGCTCACGTTTCTAAACGCCAGAAAGATCGCCGGTCCACTTAAAACCCTCAATCAATCCGTCAAACGGATTGCGAATCTTGATTTTGCGCCGATTGAACACATTGAAGGCGACCATGAAATTGCGACCCTTTCCAAAAACATCAATGTCATGCGTGCCAATCTTGAAGAAAGCATGCAAAGATTGAATGCCCAAAACAGTCGACTGAAGGAAAGCCTTGAACGCGAAAATTCACTTGATCAGGAACGAAAAGACTTCGTAGCATCCCTGTCCCATGAAATGAAGACGCCACTTACCGTCATCGAAGCCAGCAGTGAAGCTTTGAGAGAAGGGGTCTTTGAAACAGACGCGGATATCAAGGAACAGCTCTCTCTCATTCAAAACGAAATCCAGAAATCAAAAGCGCTTATTGAAGGCATTATGGACACCTATAAAGTCGACCGTCCAAGTTATTTGGAAGCCTTCAAGGTTCTAAGTCTCAAAGGCATCATGGAAGAAACCCTGGAAGAATCAAAATCATTTCTTGATAAGGAACAGATAACCCATACATTGAAAGGCCCTGATGTGAAAATCAAGGGGGATAAGGACAAGCTCAAACTTGCCTTTTCCAACGTTATCTCCAATGCGGCCAAACACAGTGACAATGGTGGACAATTGGACATTCTTATTCAAAACGAAGACACCCCCACCCTCACCCTCACCAATACCCCCGCCACCATGGACAAGGCACTCATTAAGGCTTTCAGCAATGAAAACACCTTAAACAAAGCCACAGAAAAGGGCTCGGGTGTGGGGCTTCACATCATCAAACTCATCATGAATCAACACAAGGCAAAAGCCTGGTTTGAAAGCCAAGATTCAAAAGTGACCTTCCACGCTGAATTCGAGGATGTGTCCAAATGACCAACCAACAAATCTCACACATAAAAAAACTGATCAAACTCAACAGGGAGATGTTGATGGCGGAGATGAAACATGCCAAAGCAACCGGCATCCGCCATCAACCCACCAAGACGACTTTCAAGAAAAGAAGAAAACAGAAGAAACTCCTCAATGAATTGGAACCTGAAACCCTTCACTTGATTTTAAAACTCATTCTTGAAACCACTGATGAACTCACGAAACCAAAAGGTCTTAACAGACAAACCCTTGAGACCCTCACCAAAGAGGAAAAAGTTGATATGATTTTGAATACCCGCTACCTTCATGAATATTTATCTGAAGCCCTGGTGAATCACCAAGCCTGATTCCAAGGGCTTTTTTTCATGGAGTGGCTTGACTTTGTAAGCGTTATCGTACATAGTATAAATAGACTGAATGTAGGAGGCAATTCATGAAAGTAGTTGTAGCACTCGGCGGAAACGCCCTCGGAAACACACCAGATGAACAAAAGGAACTTGTCAAACACACAGGCGAAAGTGTCGCCGATTTAATCGAAGCCGGTCACGAAGTGATCCTTGTCCACGGCAATGGTCCCCAGGTGGGCATGATATCAAGTGCCTTTGAAGACGCATCCAAAACCAATGCCAAAGTCCCGCTCATGCCACTGCCTGAATGCGGCGCCATGTCTCAGGGCTACATTGGCTTTCACCTTCAAAACGCCATCAGGAACGAACTTGACAAAAGAAAGATTGAAAGAGACATCGCCACCATCGTCACACAAACAGTGGTCGATGAATCGGATGAGGCTTTTAAACATCCTTCAAAACCAATCGGATCGTTTTACACTGATGAAGCCGCCATTAAAAAAGACCAGGAAAAAACCGGTCTTGAGTATGTTGAAGACAGTGGAAGAGGCTATAGATTCGTCGTTGCAAGCCCAAAGCCCATTGATTTTCTGGAAGCCAACAGCATCAAGACGCTCGTGGAACAAGGCAGTGTAGTCATCGCTTCAGGCGGGGGAGGGATTCCCGTAGTCAAGACAAAAGAAGGCTATAAAGGCGTACCAGCCGTCATTGACAAGGATTCCTCAAGTGCACGGCTCGGAGAAATCATCGATGCGGACATGTTTGTGATATTGACAGCGGTCAGCCGTGTCATGATCAACTTCAACCGTCCCGATCAACGTGAAATCGTCTCCATGACGACAAAAGAAGCCCAGGCCTACATCAAAGAGGGCCAGTTCCCAAAAGGCAGCATGCTCCCAAAAGTGGAAGCGGCCATTCACTTCGTCACCAGAAAACCTGGCTCCAAAGCCGTAATCGCTGAGTTGAAAGACGCAAGTCAAGCCATCAAGGGCACGAAAGGCACCCTCATCACCCACTAAACACCCAGGGCCCTCACGAGGGCCTTTTTAAGTGACCCGCCGTTCTCCTTTAAAAACACGGCATTATCTAGTATCATATAAGTAGAACCCAAAGGAGGTTAGTCGCATGTATTTAATAGACAGTGCCAATGTCAAGTCAATCAAGCAATTAAGCGAGACGTATGGCATCAAAGGCGTGACCACCAATCCAAAATTGATGGCCAAGGAAAACAGAACCGATTATTTCCACCATCTAAGAGAAATCACCGACCTCATCCATCCCTACACACTTTATGTGCAGGTAAATGGTGAGACCACTGAAGCAATGATTGAAGAAGCGGAGCGTTTTCTCAACCACATCAATCCACCGTTTTCAGTGAAGATTCCTGCCACGAGTGCAGGCTTCAAAGCCATGGGCGCCTTGAAGGACCGTGTGCCCATTGCGGCCACAGGCGTCGTGGATTTTCACCAGGGGCTCATGGCCATAGAAAGTGGCGCCACAGCCGTAGTGGTTTATGTCAACCGCATGCTTGCAAGCGGGCTTGCACCTTTTGATATGATTGACAGTCTACGACTTGTAAGTGAAAGAGAAGAACGTGAAGTCTTGATTATTGCGGCGTCTTTCAAATCGACCGACCAGGTCAGAATGGCGCTTGAATTTGGAGCCCATGAAGTCAGTGTACCACCGAAACTACTCGAGTACATGTTCCTGCATCCCTTGACCGAAGAAAGCGTGAAGGATTTCTCCAAGGATTTTCGTGAGCGCTACAATGCACCCCACGTAAAATCCAACAATTGATTCATTAAAGTTTAAAGTATGAACTGCACCCGGTGATTGGATACCCATTCCAATATACAGGGTGCAGTTTTTTATGGACAGCACTAGAAGGGACCCTTTATTATGCCCGGTTCATCACTGAAATAAAACAGAACTTTGTTATAATGAAGAAGGAGGGATACGTATGCAGAAAACATTTGTTACCGCAGATATCCATGGCCATTTTCAGGTACTTAAAGATACCCTGAACGCCAATGGGTTTGACCCTGACTGCCTCAGTCATCACTTAATGGTCCTTGGGGACTTATTCGATAGAGGGAGCGAATCCTTTAAAGTCTATCAATATCTGAAAAACTTGTATGATGAAGGGAAAGCGAGCATAGTGCTGGGCAACCATGACTTGTTCATGCTTGAATTTCTGGAAGGCAAGGACGCTCGCACCGCATTCAATGTCATTCACAATGGCTTTGACAAGACACTTGAGAGTTTTACAGGTATGTCTGTCAATAAAACAATGACGGATTTCAGTGCTTTAAGAAAGAAAGTGATCCGTGTGGCTCCAAAACTCTATGATTTCTTGAACACGCTTCCCTTGTACATCGAACATGAAAATGTGATATTCACCCATGGTGGCATTGATTTTTCCAACCCAGAATGGAAAAACACACCAAGAGAAACCTTGGTGTGGAATTATCAGGATCAGCTTACGCCGCCAGAGAATAAGACCGTGGTCGTCGGCCATGATAGAACGGCGCTTATAAGAATGCGTAAAGCAAAAGCGCGCACGCTTGATAAAAATGACAAAAGGCTATTCGAACCGATTCACGAGCACAACGTCTGGTACATCGACAGTTTCGTGGAGTTTTCCAAAAGACTCAACGTAGTGATTTTTACTTTTGAAAATCCTCTTCGATAGGTTTGGGGGCGTCTTTTAAGGTCACTACTTTGTTTCTACCTTGGTTTTTCGCATCGTAAAGGGCCTGGTCCACAGCTAGGTAAGTGGCTTTGAAAGGCTCTGAAAGTCTGTAAAACAAAGGCGCTACACCAATGGATATGCTGATATGCAATTTCAGCGTATCGCTTAAAAAGACGTGATTTTCAATGATTTTTCGCAAACGCTCTGCGAGGATTCTCGCCCCTTCAGTGTCGGTATGTGACAACAGCAACATGAATTCTTCTCCACCAAAACGGGCTACGGTATCGGAATCACGCACGTTTTCCCTTAAAATACCCGAGAGTTCCATCAATACCTGATCGCCCGCCTCATGGCCATAAGTATCGTTGACCTTTTTGAAGTGATCAATATCCATGAGAAGGAAACTCGCATTCAAATCATACCGTCTTGAGATGGCTATTTCATAGTTGACTTGGCTTTTGAAATGTCGTCTGTTGGGCAGGTGGGTCAGCGGGTCAAGAGTGGAAAGCTTTTCGAGTTTCTTCTTGGCGCTTTTCAAAGAAATTCGGTACAAAAGACCATAAACCTTGTGATCATAAAACCGTTTGGATGCAAGAAGCACTCCTACATAGATGGCACTTCCGTTGATCAGGTGGGTCAACAGGATATCGTTGTTTTCCTGAAAGGTGAAAATACCCAGCAAAAACAAGGCGAAGGGAAGGGTGAAAAGCGGAATATGCCATAAGGGTCTTACATACAATACCAATCCCAAAATAAGCATATGAGCGGTAAAAAGGGTGATATGCCCTGTGGTGATCTGATCAAAGACGCTGATGGTCGCACTGATAATCAGCACGA
>JAGYML010000029.1 GCA_018400615.1 bacterium
AAGCCTGCATTTGTCAATAAGGGCGAATTACTCTTTCAGATTGAACGGCTCACTTAAACGCTTTATCCGCTCGAGGATTCGGTAGCCCTTGATCATTTCCGCTTCCTGGTTGCTTTCAAGCATGGATTTGACAAGTTCATCAATCGGAAGGTTGGAAGTAAAGAATGTCGGTCTCTCATCAAGCAAACGGTATTGAAGGATGGGACCCAGTACTTCATCACGCACCCAGCGGGAGAAGGCTTCGCCTCCAATATCATCAATGAGAAGAACGTCGGCTGTCTTGAGCTGGCTTATATCACTTTCAAGCGTGCCAGCCCCAATGGCACTTTTCATTTCTCTTACAAGATCAGGATAATATGCAATCACGACATTGAAGCCGAGTTCGGAAAATCGGTTGCCAATGGCAGCAAGGGCATACGTCTTGCCTATCTGATAGCGCCCGTGCAAATAAAGTCCACGAATGGTTTCCCCTTTGGAAAATTGGTTCGTAAGCGCGATAATTTTCTGATAGAGGTTTTTGCGGTTCTTCGTATGCATGTGAAAATCCTCAAGGGACGCTTCATAAATCATTTTAGGCATATGCAAAGCTGTAATTCGGTTCATATCACGGTTATGGCTTTCCTTGGCTTTCAGGTAAGCACACGGTTGATAGGCAATCGATATTTTACCTTTGTTGTATCTGAGAACCGGTTGCATGCCACGGGTATCCTGCTTGCATTCATGTAAACCGGCGCACCCATCACAAAGCGGTCTTTGTTGTTTGTATAGCAACAGGTCATTGAGTGAGTTTTCAATGGTTTCAGTACTTATGTCATGTTTCATGAAGAAATCATTCAAAAGCGGATCAGCACTCAGTGATTCTGTTATTTCTTCGACAAGGTTCGGGTTTCGCTTGAAATTCAATGGTTTCATCGACTCACTCCTTTCCTTCTTTGAGATAATCTTTGAACCAACCGACACTTGTGTCGATGGGTTGGCTTTTCTTATTATAGCCCCGGTATGATTTCTTGGGTTCGCGTTTCTTACGCAGTCTTTTCTCAACATGGTTGATGGCGTCTTCAGCCTTTGCGATGCCAAGACGTTTCCACTCTGCCACTATCTTTTCAAAATAGTTGTATACAGGGAACTGTTGGTCAAGTTCTTTGAGCACGTAAGCAATCATGACGTTGATGACTTCAAGGGGCATATCAGTGTCCGTGGTAAGTCTGTCGATGACTTTGAGATCGGCCGCAGGCACTTTTTGTCCGGTCAGATCTTCAAGCAAGGTTCTTGGATGGACTTCCTTGAAATATGCGAGTGAAGCGTTGTCCGTTTTCTTCTTGATAGGCCCGCGAGTTGTTTGGTAATGGTCCTGAGCGTAACGTGTAAGCCTCTTGAAATCGATGGTTCCCTCGCTCGTGAGACTTTTCTTGATTGTGTCTTGCAGGGCTTCTTCATCATAATTATAGATGTAGGCCATGGAGGCTAGTTTGTCTTTGACATTTTGGGTTCTTCCTTTGGCATGCAAAAGTGAAGAAGGAATGCCTTCAAGTACCAAATCAAGGTCAAGGTCGCTATTTACGTTGATTTTACCTGACACGGGCTCTACGTACTGTGAGCGTGTGATTGGTGTGGGTTTGACGGGAGGGAATACATCACTGAATGCCGCGCTTTTGCATGTTAAGTCACTATGACGTGTCTTCGTGATTTTGAAATGCATGACAAGGTCTTTGTAGCGGTCTTCCCCAATGGCTTTATATAGATAAGGGGCAAAAGGCGAGTCCTTGATGAAAGCATCTGCAGACAAAGGCATGTAGCATTCAATCAAGTAGCTGTCATCCTTGATGTAAGTTTCTATCAACCCAACCGCTTCAAGGGTTTTGCGTGCATTTATGAAACTTTCAGGTCTGATGGAAAGCATATCATAGATAAAGGCATGGGTGTAGCTCGGACTTTTCAAAGTCGAACGCTCAATAAGACCGTGAAAAAGCATGTAAAGCGCAAAAGCGTCTTTCCCGATTACTGGCAGGTAAAGCAGACTGAGCGTATGAGCCTGTGTGTGGGAAAGGGGCGCTTTAGATTCTATTTTTAGTTCGGTGGCACTGTCGATGGTCTTCATGAAACCCTCCTATTCAGGGTGGAGACTTGTCCCTTTGAAATTAAGGGTTTTATCCAGATGCTTGTATAGATTCTGAATGATGGTTTTCGCTCTGTGTCTTCCTATCAATCTGTAGGTCTGGACCTTGAAGTCCACACTGGTTTCCTGTGGGTTGAAGGAATGCACTGTCGCAACAAGGTGAAATTTTGAGCCTTGTACAAAAATTTCACCATAGTTGTCGTCACGATTTTTGACCACGCTGTCCTTGGATGTGTTGAAATGTTTTTCAAGCGTATCCAGAATGGTTTTGGCGTTGGCGTAGTAATAATGGGTTCTCAGGGTTTTATTGGAATGGGTCTCGTTGGTTTCTGCGTGATTGGAAAAATACTCTTTTAGTCCCAAATCACTCACCTACTTTCTTTAAGATGGCATCAACTTGTTCAAGAGTGTCTTCTTTTGATTTTGAATTGTCTATAAGATAATCCGCACGTTTTTTCTTGTCTTCCAATGGCATTTGTGCGTTAATCTTCTTCTGAGCATACTCGCGATTGATAGAATCACGATCCATGAGTCTTTCTAATTGTATCGCTTTACTTGTATAAACCACAAGGGTTTTATCACACAAATCGTCAAAACCCGCTTCAAACAATAGCGGCACTTCTATGACAATAAGCGAATCGTCATTTGACTGCAGAATTTTCAATTTGTCTTTAACACGTTTTTTGACTTTTGGGTGCACTATGGCATTCAATGACTTTCTAAGATCATCAGAGGAGTATATGACCTGGGCTAGTTTCTTGCGGTTCAGTGTCTCATCATCAAAAACAGTATGGCCGAAAACCGATCTCAATTCTTTTAAGGTAGTGGGGTTTGTGAGTACGTTTTTGGCGATGATATCGGTATCTATCAAATCGGCCCCGCGTGCTTCAAAGAGTTTCGCAACCGTCGTCTTTCCTGTGGCAATACCCCCGGTTAAGCCTAAAATAACACTCACGTTTTTCGCCCCTTTTTCTGACAAGTAGGACAAAAATAAGTCCCTCTTCCTGCCGTTTTTTTCTTCTTGAGCGTTCGACCGCACTTTTTACAGGCTTCGCCCTCGCGCATATGCACGTTCAAGTGAAGCTGGAACATACCATCCACTCCAAGGGCATTCTTGTAGGTTCTGATGGTGGTCCCTCCACTTTCTACAGCTTTGTTCAGTATGGTTTTTGCACACTCTGCAAGTTTCTTGATGCGAGCCCTGGAGAGCTCCCTTGCGGGAGTATCGGGGTGGATGCTTGCGCAAAATAGAATTTCATCCGCATAGATATTGCCGATGCCACTGATAACTTTCTGATCGAGAATCGCCGCCTTTACCGGCCGGTCGCTTTTTAATTTCTCTGCGAATGCATTAAAATCAAAGGCCTCACTAATAGGCTCATGAGCCACATGTCTAAGGGGTTTCGTAGTGTAGAGCGTGTTCGCCTCTTTGAGATGCAGGGTCCCAAATTTACGTACATCATAATAGCAAAGGGCCTGGCCATCGCTCAGGTTGAACCTGAGGTGTTCGTGTTTGTCTTTGGGTGCATCTATGGCCTTGATCATGAATTTACCTTCCATCCTCAGATGCACAATCATGGTCAAATCGCCTACTTTGAAAAGCAGGTGTTTCCCCAGTCTCTCGATGGCTTTGAAGGTTTGTCCCCTCACGCGCCTTTTGAATGTTTCCACGTCTGGCTCTTTGATCATACGTGGAAAATACACTATGACATTTTCAATTGTACGGTTTTTGATGAGTGGAAACAAGGAGCGTCTAACCGTTTCTACTTCTGGAAGTTCCGGCATCAGTCGATCCTTTTAATTCTGGTTTCATCAAACCGTCTCGTAATAGGCGTGTTTTCAGAAGCCTCCGGAACGCCGATTGCTATCATGTTAAAAGGCGTCAGTTTATCATCTATATCCAGTATCGATTTGATTTTTGCAATACGGTCTTCCTCTGGATAAACCCCAATCCACACACCGCCTAGCCCTTGGTAAGTGGCTTCGAGCAGAATGTTTTCGGTGCTTGCGCCCATGTCTTGTGGACGCATATTGGATTTTCTTCCCGTTTCTCTCATGAGACTGACAATGCAAAACGGAGCACCTTTTAAAGGCCATGCACCCTTTGATACACTTGAAAGTTCCTTCAATATGCCTTTATGTCTGATGACTATGAACTCCCAAGGTTGTTGATTGGTTGCACTTGGTGCCTGCATGGCACTTTCGAGCAAGGCACGCTCCATGGTTTCACTTACAGGGTCTTCCTTGAATTTTCTTATGCTTTTTCTTTGCATGCATAAACTTTTCATGATGTCACCTCCGGGTTAATATGCACTACGGCTTCTTGTATATTGTGGTTGTGCGTCAATGTATCTCTTACTTCATGGGCTATATCGTGACCCTTTTCAACACTTAGCTGTCCATCCACTACGATATCGAGTGTGACTTGATAGTAATGGCCATAGGTGATCGCTGTTATGGTATCCACACCCCGTACACCGTTCACTTCCAATACGGTTTCCCTGATGGCGTTAATGGTCTCTTTGGGCGCGCTTTTACCAAGTACGAACGTAATGGCTTCATGAATAATGCGAATTCCCACCCGAATAATCAATAAGGCGATTAAAAAAGCGGCAACCTTGTCGGCATACTTCAAAACGGTGATTGAAAACTGTTCACCGAGGTAAGATAGGAAAAAGCCTCCTAGAACAACAACACTCCCAAGCACATCGGTAAAGGATTCCTTTCCACTGGCCTTGACTATCTGACTGTCCAGCTTATGGCCTTGATCTGTCAGATATCTTGCCAGTAAAAGTTTGATTCCTATCACAAAAATCACGATGAATGCACCATAAATGCTTGGGACTTCAGGTCCTTCTCCTATATTGAGAACCATGTCTCTTATGAGTTGATAGGCAATGAAAAGGACTCCAAGACCTAAAAAAATACTGAGAACGTATTCTATTTTCCCATGTCCAAGCGGGTGCTCCTTGTCGGGAGGTTTTTGACTTTCCCGCAGCCCCAGAAGTACCAAAACGTCACTGAAAAAATCACTGATTGAATGGACTGCGTCCGCAATCAAGGCTGCGCTGTTTACGGCGAAACCGCCTGCGAGTTTAACACCTATCAGTGTGATATTGACGAAAAAGCTTTTGAGCATAACCCTTTCGCGGCTTCTATTTGGCTTCATTGAGGTTGGCTCCTATCAATGCATCCACTGTGAGAGGCACCTTCAAATCTGCAACATTTTCCATGGTTTTCTTAATAAGTGTCTGCATGGCTTTCTTCTCATCTTCAGGCACATCAAAGACGAGCTCATCGTGAATCTGCAAGATGAGTTTCGATTTGAGTCCTTTGGCTTGTATGGCTTCATCAAGTTGGTTCATTGCGATTTTTATGAGATCCGCAGCGCTGCCTTGCAAAGGCGCATTCATCGCGGTGCGTTTCCCCATTTCGCGTTGGGTATGTATTTTGGAGTAGAGTTCTGGAATATAGCGTCTACGTCCGTAAAGGGTTGAAACGTAGCCGTCTTTTTTAGCATTCTCCACAATGGTGTCCATGTAGGATTCTATACCCGGGAAGCGTTCGTAATATCGGTTGATGAATATTTTCGCCTGGGCAGCTGAAATATCCAATTCCTGTGAAAGTCCCCAAGGAGTCTGGCCGTATATGATACCAAAATTGACAGCTTTTGCCATGCGTCGCTCATTGCTGGTAAGGGTTTCCTTGTCAAATACAAGGCGCCCTGTGGCCGTATGGATATCCTCGTCGTTGTTAAAAGCTTCAATTAAGCGGTCTTCATTGGCGAGGTGGGCAAGGAGTCTCAACTCAATCTGAGAATAGTCTGCCGCAATCAACACATTGCCTTTTGAAGGCACGAATACCTTGCGGATGTTTCGCCCCATTTCACTTCTGATTGGAATGGTTTGAAGATTTGGTTCAATGCTTGAAAGTCTGCCTGTCTGCGTGAAAGCCTGTTTATAGATTGTATGGATTTTACCATCTTCATGGATGGCATCCTGAAGGCCTTTGATATACGTGTTTCTAAGTTTATCCACCATCCGGTAGCGGATAATCTTTTCAATAATCGGATGCTTGCCTTCAAGTTTCTTGAGTACGTCGATATTCGTGGAATACCCGGTTTTCAGTTTCTTTTGTGGAGGCAGACCGAGTTTGTCAAACAAGATCTCGGAAAGTTGTTTGGGCGAGCCAATGTTAAAGGCCTCTCCTGCAAGGTCGTGAATGGTATCAGTAAGTTCATTCAGATCCTTTTCAAGCGTCTTGTCAATGTCTTCAAGGGCGTTTGAGTCAATATTGACTCCATAGAATTCCATGTCTGCAAGCACGAAGGCCAGAGGCAGTTCAATCTCTTTGTAGAGATTTGTCTGGTCATGGGCTTCGAGATCGTCTTCCATCCTTTTTTTGAGGCTTTTAATCGCACGCACCTTGCTAGCCGCATATTCGATATAGGTCTTTTTACTGGGCACCTTGGCTTTAGCACCTTTGCCATATACATCTTCAAGATAAGGGACATCATGATAATCAAAGTTCGATACGATGACTTTGAAATCCTCTTTGGTATTGGTCGGATTCAGCACATACGCTGCAAGCAGCAAGTCAAATTCTATCCCTGACACATTCAAGTCATCCTGCATCAGCGAAACGCTGAGACGTTTGACATCATGGGTATGCTTTTTCTTCTTGTCATCCTTTAGGAAGGCCTTGAATGCTTTGGATTCAATGGCTGTTTCATACGGCACAAAAAACAAACCCGCATCGCTGAGAAGCGCAAAGCCCAGTTTTTCACTGAAATGGTAGTTGGATCCAAATGATTCAAGCACCATATAGGTGTCTTTTTTAGACACCGCTCTTTCAATGTCCGTTTCCTTTTCAATCGGTTCAACCGGCGTGACGTCTTTATTTGATGCCTCAGGCTCGTCTTCAACACCATTGTCCTTCTTGAGGCGTCTGAGCAGGCTGTGAAACTCAAGATATTCATAAAAATCGATGAGGGCAGAGCGGTCGATGCCTTCGTAGCGTAAATCGTCAAGCGTAAAATCGAGATCCGCATCCGTTTTTAAAGTTGCGAGGTCCCTGTACTTGATAGCATCCTTTCCGTGGTTTTGAATTTTTTCCTTGAGCTTGCCCTTGAGTTCGTTCACGTTTCTAAGGAGATTGTCCACGGTCTCATATTCATGAAGAAGCTTGAGAGCCGTCTTCTCCCCTACACCGGGAATGCCTGGAAGGTTGTCGGATGCATCGCCCATAAGGCCTTTGAGATCCGGTATTTGTGAGGGAGCCAGGTCCATGTCTTCCCTGAGGGCATCCTGGGTGTAATCCTTTTCTGGTTGAAGCCCGCTTTTTGAGACTTTCTGATGGACTTTGTGGTTGAGTAACTGATAGAGATCCCTGTCATTGGAAATGATTTCGATGTCATCAAAGTCATCGTAGAATTTCATGGCAAGGGTCCCGATAATGTCATCGGCTTCAAGGGCTTCACTTTCATAGACTTGCATGCCGAGTTTGTCCGGAACGGCTTTTATATAAGGAAGCTGTTCGCGAAATTCATCAGGCATCGGTTTTCTACCCGCCTTGTATTCTTCATACTGCTTGTGTCTGAAAGTGGCCTTACCCTTGTCAAAAGCCACAAGAATATGGGTAAAATCCTCTTTCAAGATAAGATTGAACATATTGGTAATCGCGTAGACGGCATTGGTGAATTCGCCCCGTGAATTTTTCATCATACGACCAGAATAAGCCGTAGCGTAATAAGCGCGAAACATTAAATTGGAGCCGTCTATAAGAATAAGTTTTTTCATTGATGTTCCCTCGTTTCCGTTTTGAAATCTAGGTGTATTTTACCACATGCAGGTGCAAAATAAAAAAAATACCCATCGAAATGAGTATTTATTTTGTATGCTTTTCCAAGTAGTCGACGATGTCTTGAACGGTTTTCATTTTGGTTGCCGAGGAATCGTCGATTTCAAGATCGAATTCCTCTTCAATGGCCATGATGAGTTCCACAGCATCCAATGAATCTGCGCCCAGGTCGTCGGCTAGTTGTGAATCAACATCGATGGAATCTTCTTCTACACCGAGTTCATCCGCAATGATGCCTCTGATTTTGTCTAGCACGAGCATTCACTCCTTTTTTATTCGCTATCATTATAGTGTGTAAGGGGCGCTTTGTCAACGAAGAGCCTTTTTGTTCTTGTCATAGATGGCCGCAAGGCCTCTCAATATTAGCAAATCATCGATAATATAGTCCTCAGGTAACAAGGAATCAATCAACTGCGAAGCCCCACCTGTGACGATAACGGCAACATCATCGTTGCCATAGTCACGCTTGATGGCTTCCACAAAGCCCATAACCTGATGGGCGTGACCATAAAGCAGTCCTGCGTTCAAGGCCTCTATGGTGTTGGTTCCCAAAACCTTTTTGGGGACCTCGAACTCGAATTGAAGCAGTTGTGAGGTTCCTGATACAAGCGCCTGTTTGGAAGTATCCAGACCTATGGTAATGGATACGCCCTTTATGACGTTTTTCTCCACGTATGTAAACGTAGTCGCCGTACCCATATCGATTATCACACAGTTTTTGTGATACGTTGCGACGGCCCCTGCGGCGGCCGCCCCAAGATCGGCCCCGACTTGTTGTGGGTAGTCCGTCTTGATTTCTACGCCCGTTTTGATACCCGGACCTACGAATACCGGTGTAATCCCAAAATATTTCGTAATGAAGGTTTTAAAGGCCGTATTGAGTTGAGGTACGACACTCGCGATGATAACGGCCGTAACGTCTTCAAAAAGATAGGCAAGCAGGGTATGGTATTCATCCCCGGACTTGGTCTGATCGGTTTTGAACCGATAGGTTTTTTCAATCTGCCCGTTGCCCTTACCTATATGGATGTTGCTGTTCCCAATGTCGATGTATAGACGCATGAGCGGCCTCCTATTTAAGTGAAAACTGATTTGAAGCTTTCAAGCGCCGCACAATCGGGGTTCCGATCATGATGGCCAGAATAATTTCAATAGGACCGTTCAAAGCCATGACAGCCGCTATGAACGAAAAGAGTGGTCCAAAGAATTCCTCAATGGAATCCTGGAAAAGAATGAGACTTGAAAGCGTGACGACTGTGTGCGTAAGCGTAGCGAGACCGAATGTGAGTCCAATGACAACAGGTTCGTTTGGAATCAGTTTCCTTAATCCTTTGTAGATGTACCAGGTCAACACTCCGAATATGACTCTTGGAAGTATGCTGATGAATGGATTTTGGAATACCACATCCGCTACCCCTGGGCGAATATAGGCGACAATGAGTGAAAATACACCAAAGGCAAGTCCAAGGACAAGTCCGTATTTTCTTCCCCCATAAATCGTACCGATGATAACAGGAATATGGATGGTGACAATGGCCACAGGTCCCACTTGGATGTACCCCAAAAATGGGATCATGGACATCGCGACAATAATGGCGATGAACATGGCCATCATTGTCATTTCTAACGTTTTTTCGTTTCTCATTTTGATTTTCTCCTTTATTTTGGGCCTTTAAAGGTCCCTTATTATGGAATTTGTATATTAATACGATTCAGTGACTCGCGCGCCTAAGCTACACGGTCTCTCACGCATGAATATCGGTGTTCGTTATACGTTTGAACGGATCTCTTCATAAGTTTTTGTGTCCATTGATCGAATGACAGTCAGCACCATTTCCTTGACTGCGTTGTAGTCATTTTCATGAATCATGGATGTGGTCGAATGAATGTAGCGTGCAGGCATGCCGATGGTTGCAACGATGACACCATCTCCGTGCAATTGTGCACGGGCTGCGTCCGTTCCACCTTTTGATTGGTAATACTGAAACTTGATATTATGCTTTTCTGCCAAGGCTTCGAAATGCTTTTTCATGCCTTTGTGCATAATCGCACTGGGATCATAAAAGCGAAGCAGGAAGCCACCGTCCAGTTTGCCCCCGACTTCATCATCATCAAATGAATCCGTACACGGTGAACAATCCACAGCCAAGAAGATATCAGGGTCTACCAATGCAGTAGCCGTTGAGGCCCCTCTGAGTCCGACTTCCTCTTGAACAGTGGCGCCTGCATAAAGACTGCAGGGAAGTGTTTCATCCTTGAGTGTTTCCATGATATCGAGTGCCATGGCCGAACCGAAACGGTTGTCCCATGCTTTGGAAATGAATTTTTTTCCGTCTTTTGTAGGCGTATACGTGTGTCTTGCCACGATCTGCTGGCCGATTTTGACACCGAGTTCCTGAGCATGTTCTTTGCTGTCTGCCCCGATATCCAGTAGTAAATCATCAAAATCCTTGAGTGCCTTTTGTGACTTGTCACCTCTTGTGAGGTGCGGTGGCTTGGACGCAGTCACGCCTGGAATCTCTTCAAGATCATCCGTATAGATGATCATGTGCTGCGATAGGAAAACTTCGGGTTTCATACCTCCAAGGCCCTTCATCTTTATGAGCCCTTTCTCAGTAATGCCTTTGACCATGGCTCCAACTTCGTCCATATGACCGGCAAGCATGACTTTTGGGCCATGGCTATTTCGGTTCAACACACCAAATACACTGCCAAGTTTGTCTTCAATGATGTCGTCGGTGTATTTCGTCAGTTCCTTTTTCATATACTTCTTCACGTGGTGCTCAAAGCTTGGTGCGCCTGGAATAGCTACCAGATCTTCATAGATTTTCTTCATTGTGCGCCTCCTTGAATGTAGCTGTAAGTTTATAAATCGGGCCTTCCTTGGAAAACCGTTCTTCAAATTCGGTCATGATTAAAGTCTCGGGTTCATAAGCCTTGTGCAAATCCAGACAGACTTCTTTGAAATCCATGCCGAACCCATTCATGGTCTCAAGCGTGTATTCAAATAAATTACGGTTGTCAGTCTTGAATTCCAAAACCCCTTCCGGCTTCAACAAGGTCTTGTATAGGCTTAGAAATTGTGGATGGGTAAGCCGTCTTTTTGCGTGTCTCACCTTAGGCCAGGGATCTGAGAAATTCAAATAGATGGTGTCTACGCTATGAGGCTTCAAACTATCCTTTAATACCGCTGCATCCGCCTGAATCAACAAAACGTTTTCTCGTGGGTCTTCGATGAATTTTTCCAAGGCTCTTACAATGACGCTATCATAACGTTCAACCGCAAGGAAAAACCTATCGGGATGGTTTTTGGACAGAGTATGGATGAATTGACCCTTCCCCGCTCCGATTTCAAGATCGAGGGGCCGGTCGTCGATTTTCTTTTCAAGATTCACCGTGGTGCCTCTTGGAATTTCCACTATTTTATCGGGATGGTTTTTGATTGTGTCTTCTGCATGTTTTACTTTTCTAAGTCTCATGAAATCACCACTAACATTATATCAAAGCCTTCCTGTTTTCTCCAGGAAAGTCTTGTATTATTTTAGGGGAGCCTCGTCTTTTGTCAATGCTTCAATGGCTTCCATATAAATTGCAGTTGCCTGGAGTAAATCATCAATGAATATATGCTCGTCTATCTGGTGAGCGACGTCTTCCCTTCCTGGCATGACAAGGCCAAATGCTACCCCTTTTTCCAAGGTCCGGGCATAGGTTCCCCCTCCAATGGTGAAGGGTGGGTGTTCATGGTCTCCCGTCACATCCCTGTAGGCCTTCATAAGCGTAGTCACAAGTCTATCCTCGGGATCCACAAAATGAGGGGGGATGCTGCCCTTGGATTTGTAGCGCATACCATACTTGTATGCGAGTTTTGACAAAGTGTGTTCACCTTGCGTCAAATCATAACTGCCTGGATAGCGTACGTTAACCCCAATCAAGGCCCCTTCTTTTGAATACTTGAATACAGCCCCATTAAGTGTCAGTGACTTCAACTGACTGTCAAATGCTTCAATGCCGGTCTCCTTGCCATAATGGTCAAACGCCAATACGTCCGCAATCAGATTGATATAGGGATGTTCAATATGGTCTCGCAGGAACCGAGCCAGATGATAGGCCCCATTAATGCCTTTCTCAGGTGTCGAAGCATGGGCACTTTTTCCAATCAGAGTATAGGTATTCTCCTCAACATGGCCTTTCAAATGATGCTGTTTGATGTATTGTTCAAAGGGTGCTTTCAAATCAATGGATTCCTCCAAAACCGCAACAGCTTCTGCCGGCACGACATTGTAGCGATCTCCGGCCTTGAAGTATTTCAAGGCGCCTACATGATGCTTGCCCAGGAAATCAAATGAATAAAGTCCTTTTTCTCCATGAATAACCGGAAATTCCGCATCAGGTGAGAAACCTGCCTCAGGCATCGCTTCTTTTTCAAAGTAACGCTCTACGCCTCTATTCCCCGTTTCTTCATCAGTTCCCATAATAAGACGAATGCGTTTTTTAGGGGTAAAGCCAAGCTCGCGAAGAAACTTCATCGCAAAATAGGCTGCGATGGTCGGCCCTTTATCATCCATGGTCCCACGACCATAAATCTTGCCATCCTTTATATAAGGGTCAAATGGCGGTTTTGACCAATCCCCTGTGGCCGGCACGACATCAAGATGGGTAAGAATCCCCAAAATCTCCTGTCCGTTTCCCCATTCGATGTGCCCTGCATGGTTGTCAACATTCAAGGTAGCAAATGCGTCCTCTTCTCCCTTTTTCAGCATGGTGTTCAATGCTTCATCGATGGCCTTTCCAAATGGTGTGTCGCTTTCTTTATCGTATTGGTTCAAGACACTTGGAATCCTGACCAATTTTTTAAGTGCTTCCAACAATTCGTTTTTGTGCTCATAAACATAATCCGTATAACTCATAAGCAACCCTCCAATGCATTCAATAGTACCATGGGTCCTTGGTTTCTTCAACATTTAAGCCCCTGAGACCTTGTTAAAACGCTTGACATATGCACATACTCTCATATAATGGAATAGAACAGTAGGTGATACTGATGATTAAGAAAATCGTGATGAAGAATCTCATTTGTTCAGGGTGTGCATCGAGAATTGAAAAAGCGCTCAATGAACGTTCAGATATACACTCTGCGAGCTTTAATTTTGCCAGTCAGACCATGTTGATTGACACCGACGACACATTCAATGTCACTAAAGAGATTGAACCCCTTCAAAAGCTTGTGGATTCAATAGAAAACGGCGTGGAAGTCATGCCTTATGGTGCACGCAACAAAACCTCACCTCACCATTTTATCAAAGCCTACCGCTTTGTCTTTTTGGGTGGGCTTATTTTTTTATTGGGTGGCCTGCTTGATTACTTTGATGTTTTAAGACCCCGACTCAACCTTCTTTTCTGGATAGGGTATGCATTGATCGCCAAAGACATCATCCAAAGCACAATCAAGAGTATCCGACGCAAGGAATTTTTCAATGAAAACTTTCTGATGTTCATCGCGACTTTTGCGGCCATGATCATAGAAAAACCATTTGAGGCCGCCGCCGTCATTATATTCTACTCCATAGGTGAGCACCTGCAACACAAAGCCGTGGATAAATCCAAGGATGAAATCAGTGCTTTGATTGACCTTCATGTGGATTATGCAAATGTTCTTGAAAACGGCGAGGTTACAGTCAAGGATCCGATGAGTGTTCAAATCGGTGACAGGCTTGTCGTCAAAAATGGTGAAAAGATTCCCACAGACGGTATCATCACCAAAGGCAATACCGCACTTAATACCAGTGCTCTCACTGGTGAATCCAAACTTCAATCAGTCAGTGTAGGGGACGAGGTGTTGAGTGGAAACATCAACACAGGAAGTGTCATAGAGATAAAAGCCTTGAAAGAATACAATGATTCAACCATTGCGAGAATCATCGACCTTATTGAAAATTCCACCAATCAAAAAGCCAAAACCGAGAATTTCATTACGAAGTTTGCTAAGTATTATACACCGGTTGTCACCATCGCAGCCCTTTTGATGTTTGGTATTCCATCGTATTTTGATCCCGCAAACATGGACGAGTACATATTCAGAGCCGCCACATTCCTGGTTATTAGCTGTCCATGTGCACTGGTCCTCTCGATTCCACTTTCTTACTTTGCGGGTATTGGTGCCAGTGCGAAAACCGGCATTCTTTTCAAGGGCTCCAATTTCCTTGATATGATGAACGAAGTCGACACAATCGGTATCGATAAAACCGGAACCCTTACTCACGGAAACTTTGAAGTCTCAGGTTATACGGATTATAAAACGCTCAAGTACGCCGCCAGTCTTGAAAGATACTCCAACCACCCGATTGCCAAATCCATTGTCCTCGCCTATAAAGGCGAGCACATGGAGTACGACACTGTAGAGGAAATTGCAGGGTATGGCATGAAAGGTTCTACAGACAAAGGGACGCTGCTTGTAGGCAATAAGAAAATGCTTGAAAATGAAGGCATTGAATTAAAAGATGAAAAAGACCTTGCAGGAACCAATGTTTTCGTTGGACTAGGCGGCCACTACATAGGTCGCATCGTAGTCAAGGACCAAATCAAGCCAAGCAGCATCTCAGCCATCAGACAACTCTCTCAAGGAAGAAAAGTTACCATGCTTACAGGCGACAACGAGGCCACCGCCAGTGAAGTTGCGAATGAACTGGGGGGCATCGATTACGCACCGCATCTGCTTCCTGAGGATAAGATAACACACTTCAATGCCTTGAAAACAAACCGCAAGAAAATGTATATAGGCGACGGCATCAACGATGCGCCTCTTATCAAAAACGCAGATATCGGCGTCGCTATGGGTGGGGGAAGTCAGCTTGCACTGGACGTTGCGGATGTCATCATCATGGATGATGATCTGACACTCGTAGACAAAGCTTTTCAATTATCACGAAAAACGCGTAACATCGTTTATCAAAACATCATTTTATCTCTTGGTGTAAAATTTTCATTCCTTGTCCTGGCAGGTTTTGGAGAGGTATCCATGTTTGAAGCAATATTCGCAGACGTCGGCATTACGCTGATCGCTGTACTCAATGCCTTGAGATTGATTTATAGAAAGAGGGGCACTCACCATGCGAAAAAACAAAGCGCTTAATGAATGTAAAACACTTTTTAAACTCTTTTCAGACACCACACGTCTGCGAATCATAGACCTTCTTCTAGAAGGGCCTTTAAACGTTCAAGCCATCCACGAAACCCTCCGCTTGAAACAGTCAACGGTGTCACACCAGTTAAAACTTTTAAGAGAACAAAACGTTGTAGCCGCAAACCGTGAAGGCAAGAAAATCTTTTATAGCCTCAAAGATGACCACGTCAAAAAAATATATTTGATGGCCAAAGACCACGTGACAGAATGTGATTGAAATTTTTCTTGACATTTATTTGTAATCACTGTAAAATTAATATAGAGCCAAACCTGGAGAAATCCAGGGACGGAAAGCTAAAGGGTCTTCCAAAAAGACAGCCAGCTGCCATTCGAGGGAATGTGCAGCTTTTTTAATGGAGGAGGTTCCCTATGAAAACACTGAATAACAAGGGTATTACGATAATGGAATTACTGGTGACGATAGTTATTTTAGGCATCATAGGCTCCATTAGTACCCCGGTTATTGGCAAATCGCTTGAAAACATGCAAAAAGATCAAATCATTGAAGACTCAATGCACATTGAGCGCGCGGCGGAAAACTTCTGCCTAAGACCTGAAAACGTATGTCCTATTGGTGAGGACGTTCCAATGGAAAAACTTATCGATTATATTGATGGCTATGATGAAATCTATACCATAAATGTGAAACGTCTTTCTGAGCGTTCGTTCGGAATCTACTATGCAGCAGAAGATGAATACTCATTTCCATTCAATGAAGAAGGATTGCTCGTATCGCGAGAACTCTCTGCTGATGCCGCTACCAGAGATTTAGTGAATATCCCCTCTGGGAGTGAAACGGTGCCTGAACAGGATTTTGAAGATGAAGATTCTCCTGAACAGGAAGAACCCACCTTTGACTTTCCAAAATGGGAAGAAGGAACCCACTCTGTTGGTGACCGTGTTCAATACGATGGAAAAGTGTTCGAAATTTTGAGAAACCAAGGTACGCAAATACCTCCTGAAGTTTCTAATTTAAGCTCTTACGGCCCTTTTCAAGAGGTTGAGATTGGTAATAGTTACCGAGCATACAAC
>JAGYML010000003.1 GCA_018400615.1 bacterium
TATGCCATCCGGGTCTGCCCTCTCCCCATGGAGAAGGGTATTTAATGCCTACATCCGTCTGTTTCCAGAGGGTGAAATCAAGGGGATCCTCTTTTTCAGTATTGACATCAACACGGGCGCCTTGTTTCAAATCATCCACTTTGCGCCCTGAGAGAATTCCATAATCATCGGCCTTGGATACCCGGAAATAAACATTGCCGTTCACTTCATAAGCATACCCGGTTTCTACGAGCTGTTCGATGTAGGAAATGATGGAACTCATATATTCGGTTACACGCGGTGCGAGATAATGTGTCGAACTCCCGAGTCTCTGTGCATCCGCATAAAAAGCCTCAATGAATTTGTTGGCGACAGCCAACTCATCCGTTTCGTCTTCAATGGCTTTGGTGATAATCTTGTCATCGACATCGGTAAAGTTGGACACATAATTGACCGTATACCCAAGATGGGTAAAATACCTTCTGACGACATCAAAAAATATCACCGGTCTGGCATTGCCGATGTGGATATAATTATACACTGTCGGCCCACATACATAGATATTGACAGTATCTTCGTTGATGGGCACGAATTTTTCCCGTTTTCTTGTAAGGGTGTTGAAGATTTCCATAAAATTCACCTATTTTCCAAGTTTGAAAATTTAGACACTTACATTGTAACACAAGGGCGTGCCATCAGAAACATTCTGACCCTAAAATTACGCCTCTATGTGTAAAGCTTATTGAAAGGGTCTCCATTATGTTAAACGCTATGACACTGAAGGATGATACGGGTCATACAGTACCAGAATGTTGGTTTGATACAGCTTCAAACTTCACCTCACGACGCAAAATAAAAGCGGGAGCCAAGCTCCCGCTTTCGTTCGTGTAGTTTACTTAGATGCGTTCTACGCCAGAAGCTTGAGGTCCACGATCGCCCTCTACTACTTCGAACTCGACTTTGTCGCCTTCGTTCAAAGATTTGAAACCTTCTTGGTTAATTGCGCTATAGTGAACGAATACATCGTTTCCTTCATCTGTTGTAATGAAGCCATAGCCTTTTTCCGAATTGAACCATTTAACTGTTCCTGTCATGAAAAGTAATTCTCCTTTATAACTTGATAGTTGCATTATACAACGTGTTTTTTTAAAATGCAAATCTTTTTGTACCTACAAGTGCCTTATGGTGTACTCCAGACGTTTTATAAGGCGCTCTTTACCCATCAGATTCATCATTTTTGGAAGGTCTGGTCCGTGCATTGAAGCACTGACCGCTATTCTGAGTGGCATAAAGAGCATTTTACCCTTCATACCAGTCTCTTTACCGGCTTCCTTGATGGCTTTTTTAAGTGTGTCTGACGCCAGTGGGTCCATGTTTTCAACCATGTTTTTGAATGTTTCAAGAAGGGCTTTGACACCGTCTTGTTTTATAAATTCAAGGACGTCGCCTTCTAGAATAAATGGTTTTTCAAAGAAGTCGCGGTAAAGATCCACAATCTGAGCGCCGAAACTCAGTCGATCCTTGAAAACTTCTATGAGATCCACAAACCACGATTCGTCTTGTTCAAGACCGATGTTTTCATCGATCAAAAAAGGCTTGCACAGATCAAGGGCTTCTTCATTGCTGAGAGCTTTGATGTAACGGTTGTTGATGAAGGCGAGTTTCTCCTTGTCAAAAGTCGCAGGTGAACTAGACATACGAGTCTCATCAAAGCGTTTGATGAGTTCCTCAGGACTGAGAATTTCTTCTTTCTTGTCCGGACTCCATCCTAGCAATGCGATGAAATTGAACAAGGCGTCGGGAAGGTAGCCCAGTTTGTGATACTGTTCGATGAACTGGATGATATCCGCATCTCTTTTTGAGAGTTTCTTGTGGTTGTCATTGACAATGAGGGGCATATGACCGTATGTAGGATGTTTCCAGTCAAATGCGTCGAGTACCATCAGCTGCTTCGGTGTATTCGTAATATGGTCTTCCCCGCGAAGCACATGGGAAATCGCCATAAGGTGATCGTCGATGGCACAGGCGAAGTTGTAGGTCGGTATGCCGTTTCTTTTGAGAATGACCCAGTCGCCCACATCTTCACTTCTGAAAGTCACTTCTCCTTTTACGATGTCGTCAAAGGTATAAGTAGTCTCATCAGGGACTTTGAAACGGACCATGTAAGGGGCATCCTGATCGGGCTTCCCAAGACACTTTCTAGAATAATGAAGATTGGATTCGCCACGGGCTTTTTTCTCTTCTATTTCGGCTTCCAGCTCTTCGGGGGAGCAGTAGCATTTATAAGCAAGACCTTTTTCAATCAAGTCATTTGCATAGTCTTTGTATACATTGAGTTTTTCATGACGTTCAAGTTGACGGTAGGGTCCATAGGCGCCTGGTTTGTCAATGGATTCATCCCAATCCATGCCGAGCCATTTCAGATAATTCATCTGGTTTTCAATACCCTGATCCACATTTCTCTTGACATCCGTATCCTCTATCCTCACGATGAACGATCCCTCGTGATGTCTCGCGAACAGATAATTGAAGAGTGCGGTTCTGGCATTTCCAATATGGAGATAGCCGGTTGGACTTGGTGCATAGCGTACACGTACGTTTTTCATGGTTTGCCTCCTTAAGGTTTTCAATTCATTATAGTATGTTTGGCGCCCTCTAGCAAGCAACAATAGCTATAAAAAAAAGCACGTGCGTGCTTTTTTTTGAATGCAGTATTAACGTTTTGAGAATTGTGGTGCACGACGTGCTTTGCGCAGACCGTATTTTTTACGTTCAACAGCACGAGGATCGCGTGTAACGAGTCCTTTGCTTTTGAGTGCCTTACGGTAGTCAGAGTTCACTTCGAGGAGTGCACGGGCAATACCCAGTCGAATGGCACCGGCCTGACCCGAGATGCCGCCACCTTGAACATTGATGATAATATCGAATGTTTTGGCGTTG
The DNA here is from genome assembly GCA_018400615.1 of bacterium. GTDB lineage: Bacteria > Bacillota_I > Bacilli_A > Izemoplasmatales > Izemoplasmataceae > M55B118. The sequence goes on from JAGYML010000003.1 coordinate 2,920, forward strand.
TCTGTGAGTTCCAACGGTTGGAAAACATCAAGACGAACGGCTGCGGATGGGATGTATTGTTCGATTGTACGACCGTTCACTGTGACATTACCAGTTCCTGGTTTGAGTGTGACACGGGCAACCGAGCTTTTTCTACGTCCAAGACCATTGTATTTAACTTCATTAGCCATATTCGTACCCTCCTAACCTTTCAACTCTAGCACTTGTGGTTGTTGAGCAGCGTGTGGATGTTCGCTTCCGCTGTAAACGAAAAGTTTTTTGAACATTTGACGTCCAAGCTTTCCTGTTGGAAGCATCCCTTTGACTGAAAGTTCAACCATGCGCGTAGGATGTTTTTGATTCATTTCCGTAGCAGTGACTGTTGTGAGTCCACCTGCATACTGTGAATGTCTGTAGTATTTCTTTTGCTGCCATTTTCTTCCGGTCAGCGTGATGTCTTTTGCGTTTGTGATAATGACGTAGTCGCCACAATCCACGTGTGGAGTAAATGTGGGTTTGTGTTTACCTCTTAAAACCGTAGCCACTTCAGTGGATAAGCGACCAAGGGTTTTACCTTTGGCGTCGACGACGTACCATTTGCGATCAACGCTTTGGTTGTTCGCCATGTAAGTTGTTTTCATAATGCTAGCCTCCTATTATCTTCTCATAGTCGGGCTACAAGGGAGATTCTTTCAAAATGTACCGACGTATATAATATACGATTTGACCTATAATGTCAAACCTTTTGTTAACATTTACTATATTTTTCAGCTGATGGAGTCCCCTGGTTTGAGCCCGGTTACTTCAAGGACTTCCATACGGTTTTTTCCAGAGCCCGCCAGCAGCATGCCCTCGCTTTTTTCGCCTCTCAATGTGACCGGTTCGAGGTTGCGGATAATAACAATTTTCTTACCCACAAGCGCATCAACTTCGTAATGCTTGGCAATGCCCGCGACAATCTGGCGCATCTTGTTTTCACCCGCGTCCACTTTGAGAACAAGCAGTTTATCCGCATTGGGATGGGGTTTGGCCGTCTTGATCTCAGCCACACGCAAATCAAGTTTGGCAAAATCATCAATCGTGGCAAGGTTCAAATCCTCTTCACCACTTGCAATGGTATCATCATCGCCTCTGACAATTTTCTTGAGTTTGTCCACTTCCTCTTCAACGTCCAGTCTTGGAAAAAGCGGGGTGCCTTTATGAATCACGTTAAAGGTCGGTTGGGCGCCATAGATAAGGGCGTCCCAATCTCTTTTATCTTCATTGACACCGAGTTGTCTGAACAAGGCTTCACTGGCTTCGAGAAGAATCGGTTTCAACATGATGCCTATTTGTCTCAATGAATCACTGAGGTGGTAGAGCACGTTTTCAAGTTCATTTTTCTTAGCCTCATCCTTGGCAAGAATCCAAGGGGTCGTTTCATCAATATACTTGTTGGTTCTTGAAATCAGACGCCAAAGACTTTTGATCGCTTGAGACACTTTTAAATCTTCCATACTCCTGGCGTACGCTTCAGGCGTTTCTTTGAGAAGGGCTTCGAAATCTTCATCGACCGGCATTGTCCCCGTTTCATTGTATGAAACGGACCCTCCAAAATATTTGTTGATCATGGTTACGGTTCTGTTGAGGAGGTTGCCAAAGTCATTCGCCAGGTCGAAGTTTATTCTGTCCACAAACGTTTCAGGGGTGAACAGGCCATCTCCACCATAAGGCAGTTCCCTTAGAAGGTAATATCTGAGTTCATCCAGTCCGTAGTGTTTGAGGAGGGTATCGGGATAGATGACGCCCCCTTTTGACTTACTCATCTTTCCATCTTTCATCATGTAGAATCCATGAGCGTGCAACTTGAATGTAACCGGAATATCAAGGGCCATCAACATGATTGGCCAGAATATTGCGTGAAAACGTAAAATGTCTTTCCCTACGACGTGGACAACTTCATCGCCATTCCAGTACTTTTGAAACAAGTCGTCATTGTCCGTTCCATACCCAAGGGCGCTGATATAGTTTGAAAGTGCGTCAATCCATACGTAGACTACGTGTTTTGGGTCACTGATGACTTTGATGCCCCAGTCAAATGTGGTTCTTGAAACCGAAAGGTCATTCAATCCCTGACGAATAAATGCGAGTACTTCGTTGCGTCTTGATTCAGGGGTGATGAAATCAGGGTTGTCTTCAATGAACTGAAGCAGTCTGTCTTGATATTTTGATAGTTTCAGGAAATAACTTTCCTCTTCAAGCCAGGAAACTTCGCGGCCACAGTCAGGACAAGTGTTGCCTTCTTCCAGTTGACTCTCCGTAAAGAACGACTCACAGTGCATGCAGTAATACCCACTGTACGTGCCAAGATAGATGTCCCCTTGATCGAGAAGACGCTCAAAAATTTTCTGAACCACGGTTTTATGGCGTTTCTCAGTAGTACGAATGAAGTCATCATAAGAAATCTTCAATCGATCCCACAATTCACGGGTTTGTCTGGCCATTTCATCGACATGTTCGATGGGTGATACGTCATTCTCGTTCGCTACCGTCTCGATTTTCTTTCCGTGTTCATCCATGCCTGTAAGGTAAAAAGAATCATACCCTCTTAAATCCTTGTACCGTCTCAGCGCATCACATAGCACTGTCGTATAGGTATTTCCAATATGCAGTTTGCCACTCGGATAATAAATTGGGGTGGTAATATAGTAAGTTTTTGCCATAGATAATCACTCCTGGTTTTGATTCCTGAATTGTTTTTTATAGGTTTGATAGGTCATATAGACCATGTTTTTCTTGACGTTTTCTTCGTGGGCCACCTGTTTGATGGCCTCTTTTTCACTGACACCGTCATCAATCAGCAGTTCAATCCTGTCAATGAGCGTCTCCTTGCCGAGGACTTTGCTTTCTTCAAATCCTTCTACAACGACCACCATTTCACCTTTAAGTCCTGATAGGTCCACAGATTCATTCAAATCGAAACGCAAAATCTCTTCAAAACGCTTCGTTAATTCCCGCGCTATTATAACACGTCTTGAGTCAAATACGCTTTTTATCGATTCCACAAACGCTTCAATCCGATGCGGGCTCTCGTAAAACACCAATGTATAGGGCAACCATCTCAAGTTTTTGAGAACGGCTTCTCGTTGCAAGGTCTTCGAAGGAAGGAACCCATAAAAGAGGTAAGGATGGGGTTTGAAGCCCGATACGATAAGGCCGCTGATTGATGCGGACGCCCCTGGAATAGGCACAACGCTAAAGCCATTACTGGAGACGATTTCTACAAGTTGCTCTCCGGGATCACTGATGAGAGGGGTCCCTGCATCACTAATCAAGGCCAAGGTGTTTCCCCTTAAAAGTTGTTCAAGAATGGCCTTGTGTTTGGACGTTTCATTGTGTTTGTGAAAACTCTTCATAGGGGTTTTGATGTCATAGTGTTTGAGAAGCTGACCGCTGGTTCGCGTATCTTCTGCGTAAATATAATCAACGGATTTCAAGATATTGACAGCTCTGAAGGTGATATCTTCCAGATTCCCAATTGGGGTGGCAACCAGATAAAGCTTAGGCGTGTCTTCTAAGAAACTTGATTGGCGAATCATGGCATCACCTTCTTCTGAAAATCTTCAGGACTTCTTCACTGTAATGTTCACCCTCTGTTTCGTGAACATAAAGAGGGGGCAGCACTTCAGTTGAGCCGCTTGAATTGTTTGAAGCATCAAAAAGCACCATGTAAGCAGCCTGATTGTCTCTTGGATGGACGAAACGCATGCGCTTGACACTGAAATGATACTTGCTAAGCAGCAAAAACATCTCTTCAAGTCTGTCCACCCGGTGTATGAATACCAACCGTCCTTTGTCCTTCAAAAGCTTTTTGGCTACTTTCAATATGGCTTCCATATCGATGGTGATTTCGTGTCTTGCAAGCTTTTTATAATCACTCATACTCACGTTTGAGTCTTCCTTGTATTTGAAAAAGGGTGGGTTTGAAATTATCAAGTCGACACTTGTGGGTCTCAGATACTCCAGGGCATGATTGAAATCATCCCCGATGATTTCAATGCGATTATCAAGCGAATTGAGTGTCACGCTTTTTTTCGCGATAGCAGTCACGTCTTTTTGATATTCGAACCCCGTGATATGAATATGTGGATTGATGGCACTGAGAAAAAGCGGAATAGGCGCAAGCCCCGTACCAACATCTACGACGTTTCGTATTCTCGAAGTGAACCGAGCAAAATCCGCCACCAGAATAGAATCCAGAGAAAAATTAAGCATGTCCGGTCTTTGAATGATTTTCAATCCTTCAAAACCAAGAAGGTCGTTGATGACTTCTTTAGGCATCATTGCCATTGACATGTTCCAAAGGGTCATATTCCTTGATACTTATTAGTTCATCGACATCAAATTCATTGATTGCATTTTCAGCCAAACGGACTTTCACGCGTTTTTCAAGTACATTCACTGAAACGACCGTCCCCATACCCTCAGGCGTCTCTACCTTGCTCATCATCTTAGGCAGTTCTTTCCTATGTTCGATATAGGTTTGGTTTTCATAACGGATGCAACATAGCAGTTTGCCACATAGCCCAGATATATTCGTAGGGTTTAACGAAAGGCTCTGATTTTTAGCCATTCTTATGGACACTGTTTCAAATTCTCCAAGGAACGTGTTACAGCATAGCAAATACCCACACGGACCAATACCACCTATGAACTTGGCGCCATCTCTGGCTCCGACTTGACGAAGTTCGATGCGCACATGGAATTCATTGGCCAAGTCTTTGACAAGTTCTCTGAAATCGACGCGGCCTTCCGCTGTGAAGTAAACCACAAGTTTAGATCTGTCAAGCATGTATTCAGCATCAAGCAGCTTCATCTGCAAACCGTGCTTTCCTATGAAATGTTTGCATAATGAAAGAACATTTGGAATATCCTCTTGATTTCTATGCCGCTTACTCAGATCTTTTTCAGTCGCAATTCTCAAAACAGGTTTGAGTGTGCCATGCAAATCAGCGTCATCAATGGTTTTGACTTCTTCAATGACTTCACCAATTTCAAGGCCCCTGATTGTTTCCACGACCACTTCAGTCCCAAAGGGTAATTCCAACTCCCTGGGATCAAAATAATATTTTTTGCCGGCCTGTTTAAACCGGATTCCGACTACTTTATTTTCCATCGGCTAGCCTTCTTTCAAGTTCAAGCATGACATTGTCAATCGCCAGTCTGATATTGATGTAATATGCAAGCGACGCTTTTACAGCCATGAAACGCTGTAAAAGCGCAAGTAAATCCTTGAGTTCGTAGCGCTCACTCAGGCTTTGTGTAATCTCTGCACTGTCCGCAAAAACCACATCGCCTTGATTGTTTATTTTACCATAAATCAAGTCTTTTTGATAGTGAATGAAGACATCCAGTACTTTTTCCGTATCATTTTGCAAATAGATTTCAAGCCCTTCTTGAAACACATTGAGTGCCGTGCCTTCCACAAGCAACGCCTCATACACATCGGAAACACCGTCTATAATGTCATGAAGCCCTTCATCTTCCAAATACGTCTCAGCCTCTTCGATGGTGTTTTTAAGTCTTGAAGCCAAGCGTGCAGCCGTTTGATCGTAACCAAGATCAAGCAAAGCCTGTTCTATTGATGAATCAGGCAAAGGATGAAATGGCACAATCTGAGACCGTGAGACCAGTGTCGGCAGCAAATGGGAGGTATCATCAGTGATGAGGATACCGTAAATGTCTTCGTGCGGTTCCTCCAAAAACTTGAGAAGGGCATTGGCTGCATGGGCATTCAACGTGTTGGCGTGATTGATGATATAGATTTTAGGGCCACTTTCCAAAGCCGTGCGATTGAAATCATGCTGTAGAGCTTTGATATCCTCTTTCACTATCTGCTTTTTGGCAGGTTCGACAATATGCAGATTCGGATGCGTCATATGGGCTACCCTTAAGCAGTTGTTGCAGGTTTCACAAGGAAGGTGAGACTCTTTGTCCGTACATAAAAGCATAGACGCAAAAAAAAGGGCGGCTTCCAATTTCATGGTTCCCGCATGACCTTCAAAAATATAAGCATGCGAAAGTCGGCCGTTTTTGTAACTTCTTTCCAAAAAACCGATAGCGGTTTTCTGGGCATCTTTCAATGCTTCATATTCCATAATATCACCTTTTATAGGAGTTCTTTCTTGAGAACTTCAAGTACGTCTTCCACTACTTCTTCAATGGATTTAGTGCCATCAATCACACGGATGCGTTCAGGATTGTCCTTGATAATTTTCTGATAGCCTTCATACACTTTCGTATGAAATTGGAGGCTCTCAAGATCAAGACGATCCATTTCTCTCGCGTTGTCAAATACCCGGTCCAATCCCACGCTGGGGGGGACATCTATGAAAAATGTCAAATCCGGCATGGTATCTTCTATTGCAAATCTGTTCAAAGTGTATATATTGTCGATACCGAGGTTTCGCCCAGCACCCTGGTAAGCTAGAGAACTGTCGATGAAACGGTCGCACAGAACAAGTTTTCCCTCTTTTAGTGCAGGCCAGACCTTCTCAACCATGTGTTGACGCCGAGCGGCAGCATAAAGCAGCGCCTCAGTACGTGCATCCATTTCCTTGTTGTCAACATCAAGAATCACGTTTCTGATCAATTCGGCAATGCGAATGCCTCCTGGTTCTCGAGTTGTAAGTACATCAAGCCCCTGGTTCTTGAGGGTTTCTTCGACGGCCCTTAATATCGATGTTTTTCCTGATCCTTCTGGACCTTCGAAGGTGATGAATTTCTTAGTCACGGGCTTTCACTCCTTTTTTCTACTAATGTATTATCGCATATTTTCAGGGTTTTTTAAATACGAATTTAAGAATGAGCACTGAGTTGTGTTATAATTAATGAAGACACATTTTGGGGTGAATGCTGCATGCGAATAGACGTAGACAATCTCTCGTTCGGCTATGATTATCGAACCGTACTTAAAAACGTCTCGTTTTCTATAGAAAGCGGAGATTTTTTAGTGATTGTCGGTCAAAACGGCAGCGGTAAATCAACCCTTGTAAAATGCTTGCTGGGAATCAATAAAGTGCCTGATAGCAAGATATTTTTAAATGGTATTGAAATCAACGATTTTAGCAACTGGATACAAATCGGCTATGTCCCACAGAAATTCGATGACTTCAATTATGAATTTCCCATTACAGTGAACGAAATATTGAATGTCACTAAACTCACAAAAGCCGATGAAGATGAGAAGCTGGAAATCATGGACAATCTTGGCATCCTAACACTTCAAAATGAAAATATCAATACCCTCTCCGGTGGTCAGATGCAAAGGGTTTTTATCGCAAGAGCCTTGATGAACCACCCTACTTTACTGATCCTTGATGAGCCGACTGTCGGGGTGGATCAGGACAATACGGATCGTTTTTACCGTGTAGTCAATGACCTGAATGACCAAGGGGTTACCATTATGCTTATTTCACATGACCTCAATTCCAGCAAGGCAAACTTCTCACATGCCATGTGGCTCGACAATGGCGAAGCTACTCTGAAAAACATCAGTGAAGTCGCACTTGGAGGTGAGGAATAATGGGCATCGAACCTCTGATTATGGCTTCGAGTTTTATCCGCGCATTGATTGAGCGTGAATTCATGCAACTGGCTTTGATAACCGGTGTGTTCATTGGGTTCCTCGCGCCCTTGATTGGAGCCTTTGTCGTAATAAAACGGCTGAGCCTTATTGCAGATACGCTTTCACACTTCTCCCTAGCCGGACTGGCCATAGGGATGTATTTCATAAATATCTTGTCTCTGCCTATTGGAGACCCACTATATATCGGGATGGTCTTTGGAATAATCGGGGCCCTTCTCATAGAGGTCCTGCGAGGGTATTATCGCAACTACAAAGAGATATCCATGCCGATAGTCATCAGTATAGGTACCGCTCTGAGTGCCTTGTTCATATCCCTGTCTGGTGGATTCAATTCAAGCGTATACAACTACCTGTTCGGCTCCATCCTTACAGTGGGAAGAAACTTTGTGATCATCATCAGTCTTGTGACCCTTGTGATTCTTGCACTGGTCATCATATTTTACAAACAAATCGTCATTGTCAGTTTTGATGAGGCCTATGCCAGACTGCTCGGCATATCAGTTAGGAAATTTCAAATTGTCACCACCATCATACTCGGGATTGTCGTGAGCCTGGCCATAGAAACCGTAGGGGTTCTGTTAGTAGGAAGTTTGATGATCATCCCCGTGGCTACGGCTATGAAAGTTGGGCGCAGTTTCAAAAGCACCCTGGCCCTTGCCATAATATTTTCAGAAGCTTCGGTTCTTCTTGGGCTTTGGTTCTCTTATATCTTCTCCATTCCTTCAGGTGCCACAATTGTGCTTTTCAACATCGCAATCATGGTGTCTGTCGTAATTCTCAAGAAATTCTTTTTCAATCGCTCTCTCAAGGAGAAACAATCCTGAATCGAATATGCTCCAATATAAAATCAAACGCACCCTGGCGAATGTATGTTTCACTCGCTACGGTGCGTTTTTTTCATGGATTATTGTATTTGGTGCCCACTTTTAAACACGTTTAGAATATCAAGGTTTTTATCAAGAAGAAGAAAATCCGCTCTTTTCCCCGCTTCAATACTTCCGTATTCTTCACTGAGGTTCAAGGCTTTTGCCGGATTCAGAGAAGCCATATTGAAAGCCTGGTGAAGCTTAACCTTGTGTATATCAATAACCCGTCTAACGGCCTCCATCAATGTAAATGCTGAACCGGCCAGCGATCCATCATTCAATCTGGCTACCTTGTTTTTGACAGTCACTGACTGCCCTGCGAGTTCATAGGTCCCATCATCAAGTCCTGCAGCACGCATGGCATCACTAATCAGGATGAGTTTATCAGGTCCTTTTGTCTTCAAAGCCAGATCTACAGCCCTTTCATGCAGATGAACGCCATCCACAATCAACTCGCTATAGACTCTATCATCCATAAGGGCGACGCCTAGAGGCCCAGGGTCTCGATGTTTGAATGCTTTCATGCCATTGAACATGTGTGTAGCCAAAGTCATCCCTTTATTCACAGCGTTCAAAGTAGTTTCATAACTTGCATTCGTATGCCCAAAGGCAGACGTGATATGCTTGTTTTCAAGATAACTAACAAGCTCTGAACTGCCTTGCAATTCCGGCGCCATTGATACGACTCTTATAAGCTCTGAGGAGGCTTCCAAATAGGCCTCCATCAAATCAATATCCGGAGTTCTTAAATGTTTTTTTGGTTGTGCACCACATTTTTCAGGATTGAAAAACGGGCCTTCCAAATAGATTCCAAGCAAACTTGAAAGACTGTCTCTTTGCGTTTGATTGCGGTGAAAATCCGCCACATTCCTGATGGCTTTTGTCATAGTTTCAAAAGACTCACTCATGATGGTGGCCAAAAAGCCTGTGACCCCATTTTTCAAATGGGTATTCGCGATGGCTTCCAACGCTTCAGGTGTAGCGTCCATAACATCATACCCCGATTGTCCATGCATATGCATGTCTATCAATCCAGGCGCAAGAAAATTTCTCTTGGCATCCACAACGTTTTGAACTTTGACCAGACTGTTCAATGGGACAATCCCTTCGATATACCCCCCTTGTATAATTAAAGAATGATTGCTGAGTACGCCATCGGGGGTAATGATCATGGCATTGTCAATACGCGTTTTCATAAAGCACCTCCGCTGATAAATTGTAAAACGTGTTTTCATCATTTAGAAAACACGCTTATTTCAAATTATACACAACATCTTTCAATGTCAACCCTTCTGCAGGCGCAAGATAAACGTGAGAATTCATAGGGTCTTTCAAAGCTTTTTCAATATTTTTGGACCCTTTGTCCAGGTCCCTAAGCGCCGTTCCGACCATGTAACGTACCATATGTCTCAAAAAGCCTTCGGATTCAACGATGACCACTGTTTCACTGTTTTTTCGGATGGCTTTGCAGGTATAAACACTTCGCCAAGTCATTGCATGGTCGTTTTTTCTTGTGAATCCTGAAAAATCATGAACCCCTTCAAAAAGCTTGAGAAGTGCATTGAATTCAATAAGATCCATAGGTTCATGATACAGCGCATAATGTCCCTTGAAGGGATTTCTTTCATGGGTGATCGTGTAGTGATACACTTTTCTTTGAACATCAAAACGGGCATGGAAAAGCCTGGGAACCTCAGTCGCGTTGTCGATAAGTATATCTGTTGGAAGCATTCGGTTCATGAGTGTTTTGAGCTTGGTGGCCTTTAGAGGTGAAGCCGTATCAAAATGCACAACCTGTTTGAGTGCATGAACGCCTTTATCCGTTCTGCCAGAGGGTGTGATGGTTAGACGTTCACCTGTCAGATGATTCAAAACATTCTCAATCATCCCTTGCACTGTCTCTTTAGCGGGCTGACGTTGAAACCCGTTGTAAAGAGTGCCGTCATAGGCGATGTCCATGCGAATTCGTCTATAATTGGCATCCAAGTCTTCAAAATACAGCCTTGAAATCAGGTTGTTACGATATTTAAGTTTCAAACCGAGCGTCCCTACAAAATGAATCATCGTGATGTTTTCATAGTCTTCAATGTCTTCTATATCAGGATAAAACGTGTCAATCAACTCATCAAGCACACCTTGAATACCTTCTACTATGCATCCGTTTGCACGTCTTAGTTGGGCGTGCTTGTGAAGCGTTCTGTCCAGTGCCTGCTTGTCTTTTGTTTCAAGTGCCTGTGTAAACGTCAAATCCATGGGGAAATCCTTAGCACGATACTCAGTGACAATGCTAAAAAAGCAATGCCAATGGCCACAGAATCAAGTCTCTTCCATGAAAGTTGATGCAACCTTGTCCGTGTGGCACCGGGTGTAAACGATCTGGCTTCCATGGCATTTGCCAGTTCGTCACTGCGTTTAAAGGAGATGATGAACATAGGGACAAGCAACGAGACTATCTGCATCACCTTGTCTTTGAGTTTGCCTTCCTTGAAATCCACACCTCTGCTGGCCTGTGCAAGCATGATTTTATTGGCTTCATCAAGCAATGTGGGAATGTAGCGCAAACTGATGGAAATAATCATCGCAATGTCTTCAGTATTGATTCTGAATATCTTCAATGGTTTCAATACATGCTCCAGTCCAAGATTCAAATCCGTGGGTTTCGTCGTGATGGTCAGAATCGTTGAAAGTGTCACGATAATAATCAGTCTAAGCATGATGAATGCCGCCATGGAAAGGCCTTCTTCATAAATAGCCAGTGTACCTGTAGCAAATGGACTCACATTTCCTATTTCAGTGAAGATGGCATAAAGACCCGCCACCATAATTACAAAGTAAAAAAGCTTGAAGCGTGTAAATTTCTTGGTGAAAAACCAAAAAACCACAAGTCCTACAGCAAGTGCAAGGGAGAGAAACGAGTAGTACACGGTTCTACTTAAAAGAATTTCCCCTTGACGATTGAAAAGAATTTGAAAGACAAATGTGAATATCAACAGGAACATAAGCGGTCTCAACCCCAAATAGACCCGCTTGATACCGATTCTTCCAGCCATCATAAGCAGCACGATAAGACCAATCGCACCAAGCATCAATGCAAAACTATCGATGAGGAACGTCGCAATCATGAGCAAAATCAAAGCAATGATTTTGGTACGCGGATCCATGGAGTAAAAGAATCCACTACCCGGTACATACCGTCCAATGACCACTTTCATGAAAGCACCTCCTCAAGGCGCTTCAGCAAGGCCTTCTTATTTCGAATGGTTCCACTCATATCCAAGTGAAAGTTGGATTCGAGGGCATCTTTGAGCTGAATGATATCAGGAACGTCCAAATTCCAATTGTCGATGTTTTTTCTCGAAAAGAGTTTGACGGGATCGCCGTCATACACAAGCGCGCCTTCACGCATGACCAACACTCTTTTTGCATATTCATAAACCGTATTCATATCATGTGTGATGATGAGTACGGTTTTATTCAAGCTTGTGTGAATTTGATAAAACACTTCAAGTAAAGCATCTCTGCCTCTTGGATCCAGTCCGCTTGTGGGTTCGTCAAGTATGAGAATATCAGGTTCCATGGCCAGTATTCCGGCGATGCTTACCCTTTTTTTCTCACCACCGCTTAAATTGAAAGGACTTCTTGAGAGATAGCTATCATCAAGACCCACTATATTGATGGCTTCGCGCGCTCTTTTTTTCGCTTCGCTTTCTGATACGCCAAAGTTCTTGGGACCGAACATGATATCTTTTTCAACGGTTTCTTCGAACAGTTGATATTCGGGAAACTGAAATACGAGGCCTACTTGTTTTCTGATGGGATTGAATTGAACATCTTTGTTTTCCTTGGCTGTGGAACTTATTTTAACGCCCAGAATATTCATGGAACCCTTACTCGGCGTAAGCAAGGCATTCATGTGTTGAACAAGGGTGCTTTTCCCGCTTCCAGTCTCTCCAATCAAAGTGATGAACTCCCCTGTGTTTTCAATTACCACATTCACATCATCAAGTGCCAGATAGCCCTTGTTGTCAATGCTTTTGTACTGAAAACTTACGTGTTCAAACTTAATTGCCATAAGAACTCCTTGAGTTTTGGATGGGTAATGTTTTTCTGCTCAAGCGTGTGCATGACTTCCAGGGGTAGAAGCAATTCGAGGTTTGAGCTTTCAAGTGTTTCCTTGTCCAGTAGAATATCTTTTGTGGGCCCTATTTTAAGGACTTCGCCGTTTTTAAGCACGAGAATTCTGTCACTGAGTACCGATTCCCGCATATCGTGCGTGATGGTAATCACCGTGACCCCTTCTTCGTTGAGTTTTTGAATGTATTTGAGTATTGTCTTGCGGCCTTTTGGATCCAACATGGATGTGGCTTCATCAAAGATGATGACATCCGTCTTCATCGCAAGGATCCCCGCAATGGCCACGCGCTGTTTCTGTCCACCTGACAGGGCCTGTGGTTCCTTTTCCAGAAAATCGGCCATATCCACACGGTTGGCATATTCATCAATTCTTTTGACCATTTCGTCTCTCGGGATTTGCAAATTTTCAAGTCCGAATGCGATATCATCTTTCACAGTAACACCGACAAACTGGTTGTCAGGATTCTGAAAAACAATCCCTATCTTTTTACGAATGTCATAAACCGATTCTTCGCCAAGCACCTGCCCATCAACTGTGATGGTGCCACTGGACGGGCGCAAAAGACCAACGAGCAACTTCGATAACGTGGATTTTCCACTTCCGTTATGACCCAGTATGGTTAGCCATTCACCTTTTTCCACGTTAAAAGAGACGTCACTTAAAGCCACGCCGTCTTCCTGATAGGAAAAACCAAGGTTTTTAATTTCTATCATGTCCAAAATATCATCTCCCAAAAGCGTATCCATTATATCAAAGAATGTGGCCTTTTAATAATATTATATGAAAAAAGCGAGCGATTAGCCCGCTTTAAATCACTTGTTAAACCAGTTCGATAACGACCATTTCAGTCGCATCCCCACGACGGGGACCTAGTTTCATGGTACGTGTATAACCGCCTTGGCGGTCTTCGTAACGGTTCGCCAAGTCAGCGAACAGTTTTTGCAGTGCGTTTTGGTTTTCATCTGCATCGATGAAACGAACAAGTTCAGCAGCGCGTTTGCGAGCTTCAAGCGTACCTTTTTTACCAAGCGTAATCATTTTGTCCATGAGTCTGCTTAGTTCTTTGGCTTTCGCTTCTGTGGTTTTGATGCGCTCATGAATAATCAATTGAGTCACCAAGTCACGCAACATCGCTTTGCGTTGATCGCTTCTGCGATTCAGTTTGCGGTATGTAGCCATGGGAAATACCTCCTATTAGTGTTTTGCAAGTGAAAGGTCGAGATCTTCGAGCTTCTGTTTGACTTCCTTGAGTGATTTCTTACCGAGATTTCTGACTTTCATCATGTCCTCTTCGGTTTTTTCAGTCAATTCTTCGACGGTATTGATACCGGCACGTTTCAAACAGTTGTAGCTTCTTACGGATAGATCCAAGTCTTCGATTTGCATTTCCAAGATTTGGGAATTCTGTTCGGATTCCCGTTCAACCATATATTCTTCTTCTTGCGCTTTTTGAGATAACTCCACTACGAGTTCAAGATGACTCATCATCATTTTCGCAGCGACGCCAAGCGCTTCTTTTGGGGTGGTTGCCCCGTTGGTTTCGATTTCCATTGTCAATTTGTCAAAATCTGCGCTTTCTTCGACACGGGTTTTTTCCACGTCGTATTTCACGCGTTGTACAGGGGTATAGATACTGTCAATCGGGATGACACCCACCATTTTATTATAGAATTTGTTCTTTTCAGCACTGACATAACCCACGCCTTTGCGTGCACTCATGACCATGCGGAACGTTTCGCCTTCATTAACGGTTGCGATGTGCTGATCCCCGTTGATAACAGTCACTTCATTGTCTGCTTTGATGTCGGATGCGGTGACATTGGCAGGACCCTGAACGTCGATTTCAAGTTCTTTTTCCACTTCAGTATCCTCATTGTCGATGTTCAAGATGACGTCTTTAAGATTCAAGACAATGGTTGTAACATCTTCTACAACACCATCAATTGAGGTGAATTCATGTTGGACACCGTCGATTTGGCAGTTGATGATGGCTGCACCTGGAAGGCTCGAAAGGAGCACACGTCTAAGCGCATTACCAAGTGTGACACCATACCCGCGTTCAAGCGGTGAAATTTCAAATGTCCCTTTGGTTTGACCGTCTTCAACAATCCTTGTTTCCGGTTTTTCAAATTTAAGATCTTTCAAATGAACAACCTCCTTGTATATTTATTTACACTAGCCACGAGGTCGTTTTGGGGGACGACATCCGTTGTGAGGGACTGGGGTTTCGTCTTTGATGGCTGTGATTTCAAGTCCTGCAGTCTGCAAAGAACGGATTGCGGCTTCACGTCCAGGCCCTGGGCCTTTGACAGAAACTTCTACGCGTTGAACGCCATGTTCCATAGCGGCTTTTGCACAAGCTTCACTTGAGATTTGTGCAGCGTAAGGTGTAGATTTACGGCTTCCTTTGAATCCGAGAGCGCCAGCACTTGTCCACGCGATTGCGTTCCCGCTTGGGTCAGTGATGGTCACAATCGTATTGTTGAAAGTTGAATGGATGTGCGCAACTCCGGAAGGTATATTCTTCCTGGTGCGTTTTTTACTTCTAGCTCTACGTGCCATTTTGCTCTCCTCCTATTTCTTTTTCTTGGCTACAGTTCTTGCTGGCCCTTTACGGGTCCGAGCGTTGTTTCTGGTCTTTTGACCGCGTGTTGGAAGATTGCGGCGATGGCGCATGCCTCGGTAGCTTCCAATTTCCTGCAACCTTTTGATGTTGAGTGAAACCTCACGGCGGAGATCCCCTTCAACTTTGGTTTGTGTTACTATCTCACGAATGCGAGTGAGTTCATCGTCTGTAAGATCTTTTACGCGAGTATCCAATGATACCTCTGCGTCTTTAAGTATTTTTTCAGATAGACTTTTCCCAATGCCATAAATGTATGTCAGAGAAATGACAATACGTTTGTCTCTGGGAATGTCTATACCTGCGATACGTGCCATATGAGCACCTCCTATTAACCTTGTCTTTGTTTATGTTTCGGATTGTCACAAATAATCATGACTTTGCCTTTACGTTTCACGACTTTGCATTTGTCGCACATTTTTTTTACCGATGGTCTTACTTTCATGTTTGATAATCCTCCTTTGGAGCGTTAAATGGATGACACACTACTTGTGTCGGTAGGTAATTCGCCCACGTGTTAAATCGTAAGGTGAGAGTTCCACCGTTACTTTGTCGCCAGGTAGAATGCGTATGTAATACATGCGGATTTTACCCGAAACGTGAGCTTTGACGGTGTGGCCATTCTCAAGTTCCACCAAAAATTCAGTATTTGGCAGTGCCTCGACAATTTTGCCTTCCATCTCGATTTTTTCTTCTTTTGCCATGCTCTGTTCCTCCTTTAAAGCGCGGTTAGAATCAAGTATGACTCTTCAGTTACCAATATAGTATGTTCGAAGTGGGCACTTAATGATCCATCTTGTGTGACAGCCGTCCATTCATCACTTTGGACTTGAACGTCTTTCTTTCCGATGTTGATCATGGGTTCAATCGCCAGGGTCATCCCCGGTTTCAAGACCGGACCTTTGCCCGCAGGTCCATAATTGGGAATCTGAGGATCTTCATGAAGTTTTCTTCCAACTCCATGGCCCACGAATTCTCGCACAACACTGTACCCTTTGGATTCAGCATAGGCCTGAACAGCGTGTGAAATGTCAGACAGGCGTTTGCCTGCTTTAATCTCGTTGAGTCCCGCAAACAGTGAGCCTTCGGTTGCTTCGAGAAGATCACGCGCTTCATTGGAAATCTTCCCGACCGGATACGTCCACGCTGAATCACCATGATACCCTTTGTAGTCGGCACCAATGTCTACTTTGACAATGTCACCTTCTTTGAGAAACCGTTTTTTTGAAGGGATACCGTGTACGACTTCTTCATTGATTGAAGTACAGGCGCTTCCCGGAAACCCTCCATAGCCCTTGAATGACGGTATTGCGTCATGGTCTCTCACTATCTTCTCCACCAGCTGATCGATGTCTGCGGTGGTTAACCCGGGTTTTACCATGTCCTTGACCGCTTTGTGCGCAACAGCGACGATGCGGCCAGCTTCTTTCATCAAATCTATTTCTCGTTTCGATTTTCTTGAAATCATGATAATTCACCTACAGCTTTCACAATGTCGCGGTAAACCGCCTCGAAAGACTGCATGCCATTGATATTGACCAAGACGCCGCGTCCTTTATAGTAGTCAATGATGGGTTTTGTTTTTGATTCATAGATATTCAGACGGTTGCGAACACTTTCAGGTTTGTCGTCCTGTCTTTGATAAAGCTCGCCACCACAGATATCACAAACACCCTCCACCTTGGGAGGTTTGAATGTGGTGTGGTAGGTTTGTCCGCAATCCTTGCATACTCGGCGTCCAACCATTCTTTCCAAAATAACCTCTTCATCCACTACGATATTGACCACCGCAGTCAGTTTCGAATTCATTTTATCCAGCATATGATCAAGTGCCTGAGCTTGTTTGACGGTTCTTGGATAACCATCCAGCAACACGTTTTTGGTATCGCCATCTTCAAAGAGACGTTTGCGTACGATTTCATTGGTAATATCGTCAGAAACGAGATTGCCATTCTTGATGTAGCGCATCGCTTCGATACCAAGGGTTTCACCGCGTTGGTAGGATTCTCTGAACATTTCTCCAGTGGAGATATGTGCAAGGTCGTATTCATCAATCAACCGCTGGGCCTGAGAACCTTTTCCGGCTCCCGGAGGACCCATAAGCAGGATTTTCATGTTGTCGCCCTCCTATCTGATAAAGCCGCTATAACTTTTACCCTGAACATCGGTTTTGATCTGTTTGGTGGTTTGAAGTGCCACACCAACCACGATGAGCAGAGAGGTTCCTCCGACTTGTACATACGTAGGAAGATCGAAGATGATGGCTGTGAATATCGGAAGGGACGCAACTACGAGTAGGTAAAGCGCACCCACAACTGTAATTTTGAAAAGTAGTTTCGAAATATAGTTTTCCGTTTCCACACCCGGACGGACACCTGGAATATAGGCGTTTTGTTTTTGAAGATTGTTGGAAATCTTGTCCGGATTGATCTGTACGAATGAGTAGAAGAACGTAAATACGATGATGAGCAAGGCGTATACTACATACCCTAGCGGTCTTTGATAGTTGAACATTTCATTGAGCCAAAGGCCCGCTGTGCTGCCTTGAAGTTGCGGCAAGAAATTCAAGAGTGTTTGTGGCAGACTCAGAATTGTAACCGCGAAGATAACCGGAATAACCCCGGCAGAGTTGATTTTAAGGGGAATGGAAGAGTCCGATTTCCCTTGGAATTTTGTGGTACTTGGACGGTTTGAGTATTGAATCGGAATTTTACGGGCTGCAGATTGCATGATGGTGACTCCGATAAGTACGAGTATGTAAAGGAGTACGACCACAGCAAAGATTGAATAGCTTGATAGATCGCTGCCATCTGCCGTCACATATTCACTGAAGAGTGTGGTGAACATACCAGGTAACCCTGAAATGATCCCCGCTACGATGATCATGGACGTTCCGTTTCCGATGCCTTTAAGTGTAATCTGATCGGATAGCCAAAGCAAGAATGCGGTTCCTGCAGTCATGACGAGTGCAAGATACGTGTAAGTAAGGAAATTGGCTTCTACTCCGATATCGAAGATGGCGTTGCCTGTAAGGGCGAACCCGTAAGTCATTCCCATAGCCTGAACGAACGCCAAGCTGAGTGCGAGATAACGGGTAACCTGAGAGAGTTTCTGTTTCCCTGTTTCGCCTTCTTCACTCCACTCTTTGAAAAGTGGCACGATGTCCATCTTGAGCAGTTGCATGACGATGGACGCTGTGATGTAGGGACTGATCCCTAGAGCGATGATTGAATAATTCGACAGTGCGTTCCCGGTAAATGCATCCATGATGCCCAGGAATCCGCCTTGCCCTTCAAAGAACTGAGTGATTTCCTCTGAGTTGATCAGCGGCATGTGAATGTACGTAGCTGCCCTGTAAATCAAAAAGGCCATCAATGTGAAAAGAATCTTTTTCATAAGACTTTTGTTCTTGAATACCGCTTTGATAGTGTCCATTAAATCACCTCGGTGGTTCCACCGGCTGCTTTGATCTTCTCTTCGGCGGATGCCGTAAATTTATGCGCTTTTACTGTGATCTTTTTCTTCAGTTCGCCGTTACCAAGAATCTTGACGCCGTGTTTGGCTTTGGAAACGTGACGGTCCTTAAGAAGGAGATCCGGGGTAATGGTGGTATTGTCGGGATAGGCGTTTAACCGTTCGACATTTACCGTCGCATAGTGTTTGCGGTTCGGATTGTTGAAACCCGTTTTTCTGAAACGTTTGTAAAGTGGTGTTTGTCCACCTTCAAAGTCCATACGCAAGCTATTACCAGAACGCGCTTTTTGTCCTTTGTGACCGCTACCGGAAGTCTTTCCGTGGCCACTGGACATACCGCGTCCGACACGTTTGCGGTTCTTAGTAGACCCTGGCGTCGGTTTCAATTCATGTAAGTTCATATGGGTACCTCCTATTTTTCGACAATATTCACTAAGTGATTGATGATTCTAAGCATGCCACGCATACTTGCGTTGTCTTCCTTGACAACGGTTTTGTTGACTTTGGTAAGTCCGAGTGCTTTGGCAGTGGCTTTTTGTTTTGGTGTGGTTTGAATGAGACTTCTTTTTAGTGTGATTTCAAGTGTTTTCATTAGCTCAAAATCTCCTTGGCGGTTTTGCCTCTTGTACGCGCGATTTGATCCGCTGTACGAAGTTGTGAAATAGCGCTCATGGTTGCACGAACGATATTGATAGGAGAGTCAGAACCGATAGATTTACTGAGGATGTCCGCCACACCTGCGGCCTCTAGTACGGCACGTACTGGTCCACCGGCGATAACTCCTGTACCTTCAACTGCCGGTTTCAAATAAACGCGTCCTCCATCGTGAACGCCTGTGATTTCATGAGGAATGGTTGCACCATACATCGGTACTTTGACCATACTCTTTTTGGCAACTTCAATGGCCTTCTTGATTGCGTCTGGGACTTCCTGGGCTTTACCGGTTCCAAAACCGACTTTGCCTTTCTTGTCTCCAACGACGACTAAGGCACTGAAACGGAAGTTGCGGCCGCCTTTAACAACTTTTGTTACACGGCTGATATTGACAACGCGTTCTTCGAACTGCTCTTCGTCTTTTCTGCGTTTTTTACGATTTCGTTGCATTGGCTTACCTCCTTCTTAGAATTCCAAGCCGGCATCGCGTGCTGCTTGTGCGAGGGCTTTGATGCGTCCGTGATAGCGGTAACCGCTACGATCGAACACTACGTTTTTAATGTCTTTGTCAAGGGCACGTTTCGCGAGGTTTTCCCCTACGAATTTAGCGCCTTCCTTATTGCTTTTGTTGTCTTGTTCAGTTTCTTTTTCTAGTGTTGATGCACTGGCGAGCGTTACACCGTTCACGTCATCAATCAACTGTGCATAGATATTCTTGTTGGATCGATACACGTTGAAACGTGGACGAAGAGGAGTGCCCACAAGGGTTTTCCTCGCACGCAGGTGTCGCTTTTTGCGCATTGAATTTCTTGATTTTTTGTTAATCATATTCGTCACTCCTAACTACTATTTAGCAGTTTTTCCTTCTTTTCGACGTACTTGTTCATCTGCATAGCGAATCCCTTTACCTAGGTAAGGTTCCGGTCTGCGGACGGCACGTACTCTAGCGGCAAAAGCGCCTACTAGTTGCTTATCTATGCCTGTAATGCTGATTTGTGTGTTTTTGACAACTTCAACCGTGAGTCCTTCTGGTATATCGAGTTCGACCGGTTGTGAATACCCGGCGTTAATGACAAGCTGTTTGCCTTTCATTTGTGCACGATACCCTACTCCCACCATTTGCAGTTGCTTGGTGTAGCCTTCACTGACACCTTTGACCATGTTGAGAATCAAGGCGCGTGTAGTGCCGTGTAGCATGCGATGAGTTTTGGAATCACTCGGTCTAGCTACCGTAAAAGTACCTTCATCCAGCGTGATGTCCATAGACTCGTGTGCGTTGAATGAAAGTGTTCCTTTGGGTCCTTTGACTTCGATGCGCCCATTGTCAAGCGTCGCAGTCACACCCTGAGGTAAATTGATGGGTTTATGCCCGATACGGCTCATAGTGTGTACCTCCTTTGTTTGATTACCATACGTAGGCGAGAATTTCTCCGCCAACGTTTTGTTTGCGTGCTTCGCGGTCCGTCAGGATACCGTGCGATGTTGAGATGATCGCAATCCCGAGTCCGTTTAACACTTTTGGAATTTCGTCGCTCTTCGCATATACTTTCAAACCAGGTTTGGAAATGCGTTTGAGCCCTTTTACCACACGTTCTGATTGCACATATTTGAGTGCAACGCGGAGTTTGTCGTAAGGTTTGCTTCTGACGACATCAACTTTTTTTATATAGCCTTCGTCCCTAAGCAGCTCAAGCACTTCTTTTTTCAGCTTGGATGCTGGAATATCGACGGTTAGATTTTTCATTTGGTTCGCGTTTCTGATACGGGTTAGCATATCAGCGATAGGGTCTGTCATTACCATGTGAATTGCCTCCTCCCAATTACTAGGAATATATATTTTACCAACTTGCTTTTCTTACGCCAGGGATTTGTCCCTTATATGCGAGTTCACGGAAACAAACACGGCAAAGTTTGAATTTGCTGATTACTGCATGTGGACGTCCACAACGTTCGCAGCGAGTATATTCTCTAACTTTGAACTTTTGTTCACGTTTTTGTTTCGCAATCATTGATTTTTTAGCCATAGATAGCCTCCTTAACTTTTTCTAAACGGCATTCCGAATTGCGCCAGAAGGGATCTTCCCTCTTCGTCGCTTTCAGCCGTGGTTACAATGACGATGTCCATACCGCGTACACGGTTGACACTGTCGTATTCAATCTCCGGAAAGATCAATTGTTCTTTTACACCAAGTGTGTAATTCCCGCGGCCATCAAATGCGTTCGGATTGACGCCCTGAAAGTCACGCACACGTGGAAGCGCTACATTGATGAGTTTATCTAGAAAATCATACATTCTTTCATCGCGGAGGGTCACTTTGGCCCCAATCGGCATGCCTTCTCTTAATTTGAATCCGGCAATGGATTTTTTGGCTTTGGTGATTACAGGTTTTTGTCCGGAGAGCGTAGTCAATTCCTCGACTGCATCATCCAGAGCTTTCGTGTTGGTCACCGCGTCGCCTACACCCATATTCACTACTACTTTTTCTATGCGTGGGGCTTGCATCACTGAAGAATATTCAAAAGATTCAACAAGTGACGGACGAATTTCTTCATTATACTGCTTTTTTAAACGGTTCATCCACTGATGCCTCCTTTCATGTTAGTCCAGAACCTCGCCGGTTTTCTTGGAAACGCGGACTTTTCTGGTTGTTTCTTCGTTTTTCTTAGATTCGGTGATGGTCTTGTAGCCAACCCGTGTCACATCTTTGTTTTCAACAATCATGACATTCGATGCGTGCACAGGTGCTTCGTATTCAAGAATGCCCCCTTCGGGGTTTGCTTGAGTAGGTTTGGCGTGTTTTTTTACGATGTTGATGCCTTCGACCAGCACTTTGTCAGTTTTCGGATATGTTTTCAAGACAGTGCCTTCCTTACCACGGTCTTCACCGGTGATAACGCGCACTTTGTCTCCTTTGATTAATCTCATGCAGATTCCTCCTACTCTTTATAGTACTTCCGGAGCAAGCGACAGGATTTTCATGAATCCATCTTCGCGAAGCTCACGTGCCACAGGTCCGAAAATGCGTGTACCGGTTGGTGATTTGTCATCTTTGACAATCACGGCGGCATTATCATCAAAACGGATGTAGGATCCGTCTTTACGGCGGACCTTGTTGACAGTACGGACGATGACCGCTTTTACGATGTCACCTTTTTTAACCGTTCCGCCCGGTGTAGCATGTTTTACGGATGCGGTGATAATATCACCAATGGTTGCATATTTTCTTCCGGTTCCACCAAGAACCTTAATGGTCATGATCTCGCGTGCGCCGGAGTTGTCAGCGATTTTGAGTCTCGATTGCTGTTGAATCATCCTAAAGAACCTCCTTTTAAGTCCTTTTAAACAAGAACTTTACTCTCTACGATTTCGAGCAGACGGAAGCGTTTGTTCTTAGATAGTGGACGGGTTTCCATAATCTTGACAACGTCTCCGACTTTTGCTTCATTATTCTCATCGTGTGTGATGAATTTCTTGGAATGCTTTACGCGTTTTCCATATTTCGGATGTTTGAGATAGCTTTCAACCGATACCGAAATGGTTTTGTCCGGTTTGTCAGAAACCACGGTTCCGGTGAATACTTTTCGATTATTGCGTTCCATCAAATTCTCCTCCCGTTTCATTTGGCGTTGCGCTCATTCAATACTGTTTTCATGCGCGCAATTGCCTTTTTGACATTACTGATGCGAGCGGTATTTTCAAGCTGACCGGTCGCTTGTTTGAACCGAAGGTCGAACAGTTCGCGTTTGAGTGTACCGATTTCTTCGTTGATTTTAGTATTATCCCATTTGCGGATTTCGTTAGTTTTCACTAAAATCACCACTTTCTTTCTTGATTACCTTGGTCTTGACAGGCAATTTGTGAGCCGCAAGACGAAGTGCTTCGTGGGCTACTTCTTCAGTAACACCCGCGACTTCGAACATCACGGTACCTTCTTTGACGACCGCGACAAATCCTTCAGGAGCCCCTTTACCAGAACCCATACGAACTTCGAGCGGCTTGGCTGTTTTGGCCAAGTGAGGGAAGATTCTAATCCAAACTTTCCCTTGACGTTTCATGAAACGGTTGACGGCGATACGCGCTGCTTCAATCTGGCGGCTTGTGATCCAAGCACCTTCAAGCGATTGAAGACCGTAGTCTCCGAAACTAACCTTTGTT
This sequence comes from bacterium, assembly GCA_018400615.1. Lineage (GTDB taxonomy): Bacteria > Bacillota_I > Bacilli_A > Izemoplasmatales > Izemoplasmataceae > M55B118. Next base: position 26,434 of record JAGYML010000003.1, read on the forward strand.
CCACCTTTAGCTTTTCCTTCATAAGATACACGATGAGGGCGTCTATATTTTGTTCTTTTTGGTATTAACATAATTAATTGGCCCTCCTTTTTTTACTAGGCAGGATTTCACCTTTGTAAATCCAGACCTTAACACCCAATTTACCGTAAGTAGTGTGGGCTTCTACTGCAGCGTAATCGATGTCCGCACGAAGTGTGTGAAGTGGAACGTTCCCTTCACTATACCCTTCTTCACGGGCGATTTCCGCTCCGCCAAGACGACCTGAAACAAGTGTCCTGACACCTTTGGCTCCACTGCGCATTGCACGTTGGATTGCCATTTTCTGTACACGTCTGAAAGATGCACGGTTCTCAAGCTGACTTGCAACACTGTCGGCAACAAGCTTGGCATTCAATTCGGGTTTTTTGACTTCAACCACGTTAAGAATGATTTGCTTGTCTGTCAATTCTTTAAGTTTTGCAACTACAGCTTTTTTTACAGAGCCTTCACGACCGATAACCATTCCTGGTTTAGCGGTGTTGACCGTAATGACTATTCTATTTTTCAATCGTTCGATTTCCACTTTGGAAACCGCAGAGTTTTCATAGAGTTCCTCTAACATTTCGCGAATTCTGATGTCTTCGTGAAGCAGATCGGCGACATCGTTCTTGTCCGCGTACCAACGAGAATCCCAATCTCTGATGATGCCAACTCGTAATCCTACTGGATTGACTTTCTGACCCATAAGATTCCCTCCTTTACTCTTTTTCAGCCACGACGATGGTCGTGTGGCTGGTTCTTTTCAAGATTTGTGTTGCGCTTCCTTGTGCACGTGGACGAATACGTTTAAGTGTTGGACCTTCACCCACGTAGATTTCTTTGATATACAGATTTTCTGTATCCATGTTGTAATTGTGTTCGGCGTTCGCTACAGCACTTTTCAAGAGTTTTTCAACCACAGGTGCAGCAGCTTTAGGTGTATGCTTTAAAATCGCAAGCGCTTCGCCGACATCTTTACCTCTGACTAAATCAATAACCAGCTGTACTTTGCGTGAAGCGATGCGTACAGTTTTAACTTGTGCTTTGGCTTCCATGATATCCACCTCTACTTCCTGATTGCTTTCTTGTCTTTTTCGTGCCCACGGAAAGTCCTTGTAGGAGCGAACTCTCCCAGTTTATGACCGACCATGTCTTCAGTGACATATACAGGAATGTGTTCTCTACCATTGTAAACGGCGATAGTGTGTCCAACGAATTGTGGGAAGACGGTCGAACGTCTGGACCACGTTTGAATCACTTTCTTTTTGTTGGCTTGATTCAGTTTTTCAATTTTGTTCATTAAATGCTCGTCGCAAAACGGGCCTTTTTTGATTGAACGTGCCATATGAGTTCCTCCTTTCTATTTTTTCTTCTTGCGTCTAACGATTAGACGGTTACTGGATTTTTTCTTACGACGGGTTTTAAGACCAAGCGTCGGTTTACCCCAAGGTGATACAGGGCTTTTGAGTCCGATAGGCTGACGGCCTTCCCCACCACCGTGAGGGTGATCGATCGGGTTCATGACTGAACCACGTACGGTTGGGCGGATACCGCGATGACGGTTTCTTCCCGCTTTACCATAGTTGACGAGTTCATAGTCTTCGTTGCCGACTTGACCGATGGTTGCACGGCAAGTGCCAAGAATCTTACGCACTTCGCCTGAAGCGAGTTTGACAAGTACGTACTTGTCTTCGCGTCCAAGAATCTGAGCGCGAGTGCCTGCTGAGCGAACCAGTTGAGCACCTTTTTTAGGGCTGAGCTCGATGTTGTGAATGATGGTACCTACTGGAATTTCTTTAAGCAGTTTTGCGTTTCCGACTTTGATATCGGCTTCGCTTCCTGAAAGAATCTTATCTCCAACAGAGAGTTTCTTAGGAGCAAGAATATAACGTTTTTCTCCGTCCACGTAGTTGATCAAAGCGATGTTTGCGCTACGGTTCGGATCATATTCTATTGTTTTAACACGGCCTTCAACACCATCTTTATCGCGTTTGAAGTCAATAAGACGGTATTTGCGTTTCGCGCCTCCACCTTGGTGGCGGACAGTCATTCTACCTTGGTTGTTGCGTCCTGATTGCTTTGGAAGCTTGACCAGGAGCGAACGCTCAGGAGAATGCGTAGTGATTTCCGCGTTGTCCAGACGTGTCATGTGTCTGGTTCCGTTTGTTGTTGCCTTTAATTTTTTTAATGCCATTTCGCTAACCTCCTTTTTCGCTGATTAGTTACGCTGAGAAAATTTCGATGCTGTTGTCTTTAGCCAGTTCTACGATGGCTTTGCTCACTTTGGCTTTATAGCCTTCGTGTTGGCCGACACGGCGTTTCTTGCGTGGACCGTTTAAGACATTGACATTTAACACTTTAACGTCAAACAGTTTCTCTACAGCATTTTTGATTTGGATTTTATTGGCGCGTGGATCGACTGAGAACGTATATTTGTTCTGGTCTTCCACCAACTGCATGCTTTTTTCTGTGATGATCGGGCGCTTAACTATTTCTGAAGCCAACATTACGCAAGCACCTCCTCATAAGATTTGACTGCATCCTGGGTCGTGACGATTGTTTTGGCTACAAGAATATCATATACACTTGTATTTGAAACAGTCTTCACTTGAACACCCGGGATATTTCTCGCTGCACGTTCTATGTCAGCGACAGGTTCACTCAAAACGATGAGCGTCTTCCCCTCAATGGGAAGATTGTTGAGAACCTCTACCATATTTTTGGTTTTGACTGATTCAAGTTTGATTGAATCCAAAACCAAGAATTTGTTATCGCGGACCTTGAGTGAGAGGGCAGATCTAAGCGCAAGTCTTCTGACTTTGCGGTTAACTCTTAAGGTGTAGTCTCTCGGCGATGGACCGAAAACTACGCCTCCACCAACCCATTGAGGTGAACGGATAGACCCTTGACGAGCACGACCTGTTCCTTTTTGACGCCATGGTTTGCGTCCGCCTCCGCGTACTTCACTGCGGGTTTTGCTTTTGTGTGTGCCTTGACGCATTGCTGCACGTTGAGCTTTCACTACACTGTATAATGCTTCTTCATTGGGTTCGATTCCAAAAACTGTATTTTCAATATCAAGTTCTTCGACATTGGTTCCAGTTTGGTTCAACACTGTGACTTTTGGCATTCCAAGTCCTCCTTTCGGGTACTATTCCGCAGACTCTTCTGAGCTGCTTTGATTTTCAAATTGTGCGGGATCAAGGGGATCGACCGCTTCGGTTTTGACACCGCGGCGTACGACTACCAATCCTTTTTTCGGTCCTGGAACGTTTCCTTTAATAAGGAGAAGATTGCGTTCCGGATCAACTTTCACGATTGTAAGGTTTTGAATCGTGACTGTAACATGTCCCATGTGTCCTGGAAGTTTCTTACCTTTCAGTACATGGTTTGGCGCGATGGTTCCCATTGAACCAGGGCTTCTGTGATAGTGAGAGCCGTGAGACATTGGACCGCGTCCTTGATTGTGTCGTTTGATCGAACCTTGGAACCCTTTACCTTTTGAAGTTCCTGTAACGTCAACGGTTTCGCCAGTTTCAAATATATTGACTTTGATCTCTTGACCTACTTCGAAATTCGCCATGGATTTTCCAGCGATTTCTCTAACGTAGCGCTTAGGGTTACTGTTCGATTTAGCGGCATGTCCTTGTTCGGACTGGTTTGTGCTTTTTTTGCGCTTGTCCTTGAATCCAAGTTGTAGCGCTTGATAGCCGTCGCTTTCGACGGTTTTTTTCTGGAGAACAACGTTCGGTTCACAACTAACGACTGTTACTGGGACAAGATTGCCTGCCTCGTCGAAAATTTGTGTCATACCTTCTTTTGTTCCTAAGATACCTTTGGCCATGAGTACACCTCCTGATAATTTTTAAGTTATTTCAAAATGATATCTACACCGGACGGTAAATCCAAGTGCATGAGACTGTCGATGGTTTGCGGATTCGGATCCACAATATCGATAAGGCGTTTGTGTGTACGACGCTCGAATTGTTCACGAGATTTCTTGTTTACGTGAACACTGCGCAATATGGTAAACACCTCTTTTTCAGTTGGCAACGGAATCGGACCGGAAATCTTTGAACCAGTCTTTTTCACCGTATCAACAATTTTCTTGGCTGATTGGTCCAACAATCTGTGATCGTAAGATTTCAACCGAATACGAATGTTTTGGTTTGCCATTCTTGTTCCTCCTTTCGCCTACATCAATGTATAGACTTGCTCCATGGAAATTCCTTGACTACGCGTCATAGGTATCAAGACAACGCCTATAGGCGTGTCAACAACCTCCCACTTCACAGCCGACTTCTTAAAAGTCTTTAGTATGATAACAAACGCTTCTGGTTATTTCAAGGTATTTGTATAAATAATTTCAAAATGATGAAATTCCCCTCAACTTTATCAGTAAAGGGGAATCACTTGAATCCTATAGTAACGCTCTAAAGAAGGTTTTTATTTTTCTATAATAATTGCGCCCACGCGTGAGAGAACCTTGAAGATGCTGTCTATTTATTCTTATGATAGCGTGCAACCTGATTTTCTATAAATTGATGGATCGTGCCGGTTTTTTTTATTTTTTTCGTAAATGTTTCTTTTAGGCTAATCATGTCATCTGCAAGATGAACAATCCAGCTTTCCTTGTATTTCGGAGGGCTTAAATTGAGTGGAAACATGTGCTTTAAAATGGCATCTTTTTCTCGCTCCGTCAAATCAAAAAGATCTTCGGCATTTTTCAAGGCTTTACGTGCATGGGTGAACCCGTGTTTATTAAACCCACGTTTCTTCACACGTCTGCCTTCAAGGTGCCAGTCATACAAGAAGAAATCATGCAAAAGGGCCGCTCTTACAACTGCTTTTATATCACATCTACGCTTTTTACATAGTGTAAAGGCCTTGTAAGCCACACTGATGGCATGGTCATAAATACTTATGCTTCCATGTTGAATGAATTTTTTTTGTGTCTGGAAGGTTTCATGCAAGATAATATCCTTACCATACTCGTAAAATTCTTTGAAATCATTCATCGTTCTGGTCCTTTGTCTTATCTTTCTCAGGCGTATCCTTAAGGTTTATTTTCAGGTTGGGAAAGCCTTTATAAAGGTGGCTTGAAGATAATTTCATGATGATGGATTTCAGTTTGCTGTACTCCTGTTTGGCTTTTTTATCCGAATTAATGACGAGGTGACGTTTTAAGACTTCCAATCGCTCTCTCACTTCATCAATGGGTCGGTTGTTTTTGAGTGCATAAAGTGTAGACCCAAGTGCTTTTTTGGCGTTTTGAATTTGGGAGGTTTTTGGGTTATCCATATAACTTTCAGTATGCGTCAAAAGACTTTCCAAACGGTTTTTGAGCAAGATGATTCTGGTTTTGAAATCAAACAGCATAAAGACAGTCACTATCAAATCCACTAAGAGGTAGCTCCCTAACACATAGGTACTTATCCGTTTGAAGCTCAGAGTGAAGTTATTCAGAAAAGGGTAAATATAGGGAATGTGAACGAATACAAAAAGGGTTGTACCCATCACGCCCCAAATCAGCGCATACTTCAGTGACACGAAACCTTTGTAATTGAATCTTTCATCTGAATAATCCCACCAGCGGGCTTTGAAAAAGCGATAAAGCATTGCGCCACCCAGCAATTCCAAAAGCGAAGTTACCAAACTGATCAGGCCAAAGGTTATCAACAGTTCCAAAATGCTGTAAGATGTCAAGCCCGTATCAAAAAGTCTGAGAACCAAACTATGAAGCAAAATCGCACTAAGCCCATAGATTGGCACAAAAGGTCCGTTTACAAACCCTCTATTGACAAACTTGTGGTGCTTATAAAAATAATAAGCCACTTCCAGAAGCCAGCCCAAGAAAGCATAGACAAAGAACATCAATACAAGTGTCATAAACGTCCTCCTCTCCTAAACCTATACTTTATTATAGTGCATTTAATCGTTTCTGACAATTAAGAGCGCCTCCGAAGAGGCGCCATTTATTCCATGTTTTTCATAGTTGCAAGCATGACTGCCTTAATGGTATGCATACGGTTTTCAGCCTCATCAAATACTACGCTTTTCGATGATTCTATCACTGAATCAGTAACTTCCATTTCTCCATTTTGTATGGTCGGATAGTCTTCGTTAAAGGTATTGGCTATCTCCAAGCCCACTTCAGTGTCCTTCCCATGGAAGGCAGGTAAGCAGTGCATGAATATAGCGTCTTGTGATGCATTATTCATCATCGAATCGTCCACTTGATATTCGTGAAGCGCGCCAATGCGTTTCCGCCAGGTTTCTTTCGATTCACCCATCGATACCCATACATCCGTGTACACGACATCCGCATTCTTTGTGCCTTTCCACTTGTCAGCTTCCAGTGTAATGCTTCCACCGGATTTTTCGGCAAATGCCTTGCATTGTTTGACAAGTGCTTCATCGGGCCATAATTCCTTGGGTGCTACAGCCGTGAAATGGATTCCCATTTTGGCGGCCCCAATCATAAGACTGTTGCCCATGTTATTGCGAGCATCACCCACAAAACTAAAGTGAACGCCTTTGAGTTTTCCAAGTTGTTCTTGAACGGTCAAAAAATCAGCTAAAATCTGTGTGGGGTGGTATAAGTCAGTAAGCCCATTCCAAACTGGAACCCCTGAATATTTTCCTAGTGATTCGACATCTTCATGCAAATAGCCTCTGAATTGAATACCATCAAACATTCTTCCGAGTACTCTTGCAGTGTCCTTGATAGATTCCTTTTTACCCATTTGAGAGCCTGAAGGACCGAGATATGTCACGCCCATTCCCAAATCATAGGCTCCTGCTTCAAACGCACACCGTGTTCTCGTTGAATCCTTTTGAAACAGCAAGACGACATTTTTCCCTTTTAGATGCTGATGGGCAGTGCCTTCTTTTTTTTCAGTCTTAAGTGTTTTTGCCAATTTAAGTAGATATGATATTTCTTCGCTCGTATAATCAAGCAATGTGAGAAAATTTTTGGATTTAAGATTCATTGTGTTCCCCTTTCTTGACTCTTTTTAATGGCATGCTCATACATCTTGGTCCACCGCGTCCTCTGGAGAGTTCACTTGAAGGGATTTCCAATACGGTAATCCCTTTTTCTCTCAAAAGACGATTTGTCACATGATTTCTTGAATAGGCTATGACTTTTCCAGGTTCAACTGCCAGTGTGTTGGCACCATCATTCCATTGTTCACGTTCACTGTCCACGACATCCTTTCCTCCGCAGGAAATCAGTTCTACAGGGATGCCCAAGTGCTTCTCCAATATACTGTCAAGCGTTGTTACGGTTTTCTCAATAGACAATTCACCGTCATTCTGAGTTATTTCAAAAATGGTCATCGTACTCAACACGCCACTATGAACTGTGAAGATTCCATGATCAACCTGGGTAAACACAGTATCCAAGTGCATGAAAGCACGGGTATTCGGAATGTTAAAAGCCAAAATGGTCTTAAATGATTCTTTTTCTTTGAATAAAGTTCTTGCCAATTCTTCAATGGCGTAAGGGTTCGTACGCATACTGATGCCCACAGCCAATGTATGCTCATCCAAAACGAGCACGTCGCCTCCTTCAATGGCGTGTTCGTTGTGTCTGTCATAATATTCAGAGACAGGTTTCTCTTTGAACCGAGGATGATGTTTAATAAGAAAATCTGAAAAAAGTGTTTCTCTTTGTCTTGTTGCCGTATACATATGGTTTATGGCAACGCCTTTCCCAATGCTGGAAAATGGATCTCTTTGAAAAAGAATATTGGGCATTGGATCGGTATAAAAAGGGTATTCATTTTCCAACATTTCCATGATGGTTCCACTAAAATGTTCTGGGATTTCAGTTTTCTTGATGCCCGCTATCATTTTTTCAATCATCGGCTTAGTTTCCATAACACTAAGATACTTGTAAATTGCATCCGTCGCACTTTTATTGGGAACACGACTTTCTTTGATGAACTGGCGAATAAATGCATCCTTCTTTGTTTCACTGACACTGTCCAAAGCCTCACTAACCAAATCCGTAAGGTATAAAACCTCAACCCCTTCTTGTCTTAGGGTTTGTGCAAAAGCATCATGTTCTTCTCTTGCCACATCCAAAAATGGAATGTCATCAAAAAGCAAACGATCAAGGACGGATGGTGTGAGGTTTTCAAGTTCTTTTCCCGGTCTATGAAGCAATACGGTTTTCAATTTTCCTATTTCAGAATAAACATTAATCATAAAATCACTTCCCATTATAAACTCTAGGCACTCTTTTACTGACTTGGCAGAGTACTTCGTAGCTGATTGTTTTTGTTCTTTTTGCTATGGTATCGGCCGTTATTTTTCCTTCACCAAAGAGTTTCACCTTGTCTCCGGTATTGACTGATTGATCCACTTTTATAAATGTCATATCCATGCAAACTCTTGCGACTATTGGGTAAAGATTGTTTCCTATACTCACCATGCCACCTTGATTCATTCGAATCCAGCCATCTGCATATCCCACAGGCAAAATGGCAATGTTTTCCCAAGCCGTTGCTTCATAGGTTATGTTATAGCCAAGCTTTTCTCCCGGTTTTAGAACCTTTATCTCTGCTACATGGGTAATGAAATCCATAACCGGTTTCAAAAAGTTCACTTCTTCTTCAAGTGAGTAGCCATAAAGGGAGATTCCCAGTCTTGCATGGGTGTTAAAGGGCATGGTTTTCTCGTATTTAATGATGGATGATGAATTTGAAACATGAATCCTTGATGGGGTACGGGGCAACACTTTCAAAAGTGCGTTGAACCTTTTCCTTTGTTCGTTAAAATAGGCCTTATCCGAATCCGCGGTCGCAAAATGCGTGTAGATACCTTCGATAGTTAGATTGTCATGCTGCCTGGCATAATTGAATACTTCGATTATTTCACTTTCATTTTGAAAACCCAGACGGTGCATTCCAGTATCCACTTTAAGATCAAATCTAAGAGGTAACTTACTCATTTTAACATGATTCCATAATCTTTGGCCTGTCAGAGTAAAGATGAAGTCCTGCTCAGAGACAACCGATAACTCAGAGCCCTGCAATGGCCCCATAATAAGAATTTCAATATCAAGGTTCAAAGCTTTCAATGCAAGGGCCTCTTCTAGTAAACTGACAGCAAAAAGACGTACAGCATGATTATAATACAAATGCTTCACAATTGCATCCGCACCATGTCCATAAGCATCCGCTTTTACCACAGGAATCAAAGATGTATTGGCTGACATTTCGCTCAAACGTTCAAAATTATGCGATACATTTTCAAGATTGATGGCCGCATAGGTTTTTCTGTATATCTTATTCATAAACTTTACCCACATAAGGCGAGGTCATCAATGAAAGAATACTTGAATAAGTGAGCTTGAATGTAAGTATGTCACCGACTTCATATTGTTTTTGTGCATCTGTCACATCCACAATTATATGATCACTGCTGCTGCCTATGGGGTGCAGGCTTGAATCACAAGGCATGATTTCATTGTGGTCCACATCCTGTTTCCCTAATGCAATGATTGCCCGTTTACGTTGCCCTTCATCTTTGAAAAAAGGCTTCTTACCAAATGCATTCATACCTATTTCTCCCTCGGGATATGAAGGTTTTTCCTTCAATTCAATGATTTCAGCTTCGAGTATGAACACATCATCGAAAAAACCCTCAAGTGTGGTTCCGTAGCTTGTTTCACGACCCAATACCAAGGCCTCCCCAATTCTTAGATTATTAATGGGAGATATGGTTTCACTCAAAAAGGGAATATGACTGGAATTCCCACCTGATACCATTTCTATTTTTCGCCCCAGGATGCGTTCAACTTTCTTCACAACCCCATTCAATTTACCAATGGTTTCGCTTGTGGGCAGTACGCCCCCATAACAGGTTACATTGGTTCCCAGACCAAATAACTCAATATGAGGCAAAGCTTCAATGGATTGGACCAAAGGTTCAAAATCGTCTGAGTAATACACCCCTTCTCTTAAATCTCCGATATCTACCATCAAGATGATTTTATGCGTCTTATTCATCTTTTCAGCCGCCTCATTTAGTTTTTGTATGATGGTCCATTCTGAGTTCAATGAAATGTCTGAATGCCTTACTGTCTCTTCAATTGATGATTTCGAAGGCAATCTCAATAGAACTTTGAATGCGTCGGTTTCAATTGTCTTGAGATTATCAAGTCGTGAGTCGGCTAAAAATTCGATATGTTCTTCATTGAGTATCTCGATCAAAGGGGCCTCTGCACAATAAACTTTCGTCACCGCCATCATACTTAAATTTGCAGGCGCCAATAAATTTTTCATTTTTCTGATGTTTTGTCGATATTTAGCCTTGTCAATCCTAATCTTTGGATAACCCATTTAACCCCTCCAATCTAAGTGAATGAAGCATTAGTTGTTTTGATGCTTCTTTATATTTCAAAGACAGCACCCCTGTAGCCGCAAGAATATAATCATGATCCTTGTAAATTTTTACTGAAGTTTCGGGCATCATCTTATTGGGTCGCTTTCTGATATAATCCCTGACAATGGATTCCGTGTCTTCAAGATTGATAAGTGCACCACCTGTAAGTACAATGTGTTGAACCCGAGATACGTCACGCCCTTCAGGTATGACCTTTCTACCACTTGAAGTATAGACCTTTTTCAAATCTCCCACATGCCTATCAAGCGCTTTGAATACGCAAGTGCGCGTCAGTTCTCTCACAAAACTTTTTTGAAGAGGTGTGGTCGGTATGTAAGTATAGGAATCCTTAAGTGTTTCAAACATTTTATAATCAATTGATTGGGCTTTTAAAAATGCTTCTTCGTTTATTGAATTCCATACATTTTCAGCATTTATGAATACACCAAGATCGCCCTCAACCGTTCTCTTTTCTTTGGGCTCACCTTCAAGATGAGCTTCATATTCTTCACGGGGAACAGTAATCGAATGGATATCAGTAGTGGCGCCACCCACATCTATTACCATCAGGTTTCCAAGCACCTCATGCAACAGCATGGAGGCTTCCATTACGGATCCCGGTGTAGGCATGATGGACTCATTTACCATCGCCTTGATGCTTTGCATACCTTTTGCTTTGGTTATATTGGCTTCGAAAAGCTTATAAATCAGCCTTCTGAGTGGATGAATATTCATATAGTCGACACGAGGATAAACATTTTCAGTGATGTGTAAATAAGGCTTTTGAGAGCTGTTTTCAAACAGTTTTCTTACTCTGTAATGATTTTCAATATTGCCAGCATAAACTATTGGGACATTCATGGATAAGGCTTCAATCTTCTTAATGTTTTCATAAGCAGTAGTTTTGTCTCCATGATCTGTGCCCCCAGCAACCAAAATGATATTGGGACTTTGCGCCTTCAACTGCTCCAAATCATCCCATTCCAAATGGCCTGAGCTGATTAAATCAATATTGGCTCCTGCATTGAGAGCGGCCTCTTTAGAAGCTCGGACTGTCATTTCGTGGACAAGTCCGGAAACACTCATTCGCAACCCTCCCGCAGCGCTTGATGCGGCAAACATCTCTTTCCATTCAACTGGAGTCTTCAATAGTTGTTCTAAATCTTTAACGGCCTCTTTAAGACCAATATTCACGTCGGTCCGTACTGAAGTATTGGCAACGCCCCTTCCTAAGAACCGAATGTTTTCATGAAGGGCAAACGCGTTGACTACCGTTGTCGTACTCCCAATTTCAGCAACGAGAGCATCAATCTTCATCGGACATCAATGCCTTGTGTTGCTTAATTAGGAAACTGGCAATATGCAGTCCTGTAGTCCCTCTACCAAACCCTTGATCCATTTTGTTTTTCCTCGCTATTTCAGGGGTAACCTGAGTGCCTCCGCCAATAAGAATCAACTTGTCTCTGACGCCACGTTCCACTGCATATTCATGAAGTTTTCTCATGTTTTTATAGTGCGTGTTGTCGTGAGAAATAATGGTTGACATTAATATGGCATCCGCATTCATTTCAATAGCCGCATCTACAAATTTCTCAATTGGTACGCTTGTGCCAAGGTATTCATATTCGATTCCGTATTTTTCAACACCTCCATGCTTGATATCAAGTACTTCACGCATGCCCACACTGTGTTCGTCATTTCCTCCAGTCCCTGCGACCACTTTCATTGGATGATGTTTGATATAATCAAAAACATCGTCCTCGCTCATGGTATCAAGTAATTCTGGAAGGGTTAGTTCAGAGGTATCTATATCAAAATCAACACGGCCTTTGATTTGTATCCGTGTTCCTTCACTCGGATGTAATTGTTCCTTATGAATCGCTTCAACATCAACCAGATTCATTTTTTCGCCTGTTTTGATAGCTGCCTCAGTTGCTACGCGCTCTTCCAAGGGGAAGAAAAGATCTACAGTGACTACACCATCGCCAAGCCACTCTACTTCCGGCTTGGCAAACTTGGTATCCCGATACTTTTTGGTAGCTTCCATTCTCAAATATACATTGTCGGTTTCATCAAGTTCATCGATGTATTGTATCTTTTCAGGAACTTCGAAGGTTGATCCCTCAATCAAATCTGATGGGTTATCTACAGCCTTGCTATCATATTGCGCTACGTTGTTATACCCAAAGTGTGCTGTAACGGGAGCCATGTAATCTTTATCACGCTTGATAATGCTTCCAGCGCCGATACCACCATCAATTGCACGTTTGATTCCATCGGAATTTCTCTCTGGATATTCTCCACTATCTACAAACATGCCTGCTTCTACAGCTTCATAATAGCCACCAAGTTCAATGATTTCCTCGAGCATCAGTACTGCACGTTCCTGAATTTCGCGTTTTTTCTCGACAATATACCCTTCATCCTTGATATTGACCATGCTTAATAAGTCATCCATTCCCATCATGGCTTGCTTAGTAGTATCAAGCGCTTCAATATTGTATACATGCCAAGGAACGTTTCTTCCTTCATCAGGGGTGATGGTACTTTGTATATCAGCAGAGGTAAGTCTTGAAATCAATAGGTTTAACACGTGTGTTACTGTAGCTTCTCTTGTAGACGAGTCCATGTATTTTGTATTCATTTGAGCTCGTATTTTATACTTGTCAAAGAATTCCCTAAGTGCTACAGCATAAGGTAGATTCAATCTTAAATCAGGTGAAGGTGGGGCTGCTGGAGGTACGGATGACAAGCAGATATTTTCAGGTTTTATGCCCACCAATTCGCTGAAAACGGAATTAAGGGCATGTTGCACCAGTATCTCAGGCATAACCTTCCATGCATCCCTTGCGGTTGCATTTGCGTTATGTGCTCCATCAATCTGGGCAATGCCATCATATGCTAGAATTTTTTTGCTTTCTGCAGCGTCCACAAAACTTCTAATCATATTGATGTTTCGGTAGAGCACGTTGTATTGAGGATCCTGATGCGCGCCATTGACACCTTCTTCCGCAAAGAGAACCGCAATTTCAGGGCCCGCAATACCTGATACGTAAGAGTGATAATTAATGGGTCGTCCCACTTCCTCTTCAATTAAATCCAAAGCTTTTCTTTGTGCTCTAATCTGCTTTCTGGTAATGGGTATGCCCCCAATCCCTTGGGGGGTTCCTTCAAGCAATCCATCAAAGTGGGATTGCCCCGCTGTGCGTATGACCATGATATGATCTGCACCGTGATAGGCAGCCATACGCATTCTTCTGATGTCATCTTCAAATCTTCCCGAAGCGATTTCGGCAGTAACCACCGCGTCTGGTTGAGGATCGATTCCTCCAAGAAAACGGGCGCTTTGAAGTGGAATAGAGCGTTTTAATGGGGTGCTTGATTGAGTAAAATCAAATGGACCCATTTTTTGTGGGCCTTGTTCTCTCCAGGTCCAACCATGCCTTTTTGGATGATAGTGTTCCAAATCCTTGAGAATATTATTGATATCCAGTTTCTGGTTGGGGTCAAGATTCTTCATGTACATCAAACACCTTTCTCAAATATGAAATATTTTGGGTGTTCGACACACCAAGGCCCGCTTCTCTTATACTTATATTCTTATCTTTAGCCAATCTGTATACACAATGGCCGGCTCCTTTTGAAAGGAGATGATGTTCATACAGGGTATCTACAATGTCCTTGCATTCAAGACTTGAGAATCCCATTCTCAGTAACACACTTCGTTCAATTGACTTTGATGTATACTGTCTTCCCATATCAACGAGGGGCTCAACAATGTCTTGTGAAAGTTTGAAAAAATAAGCTTTTAATGCCTCATCATTCATTTTCTCCAAGGGCTTGCGACGTGTTTGGAAATCATCTTTTCTTTCTTTCATTGCGAACCTCCTTAAGTAATTGTTCAATATCATCTTGATCTATTCTTAGTTCCTGTTCTAGAAATATAAAATCCTTTAGAGACAAGTCTTTATCCATATACCGCTTTAGATATGTCTTTTGAATATGTCTCAAAGGTATTTCCTTCAAAAGCAAATCTTCTCCACTTGCGGGGAAGATAATATTCTTACCGGGTTCTTCCTCCAATGGATTTCCAAATTTAAGTTCAATCCCATTTTCTTTTGCAAAAGCCAATTGAGCATTGTGATGTTTACCCGCGCCTGTATATTCAGTTTCCTGAACCACGATAATCTCGTCGCGTTTCATTTTCTGTGCCATTCTGAAAGCCACAGCAAGACTCGTATTCCCTGCCGGTCCTCTTTCCATACCTTCAAGAGACGCCAAGGCTTCCGTTATGAAAAACACGCTGCCCTGATTGACCGTGTAATATTTATCAGCATACCTCAGTGGACGTGCGGCACTTCTGGGAACATCACTTCTATCTGGATTAATGGCAAAGGGAATTCCAAAACCGGTATGTCCAGTAGTGAAAGACTTCTTGTTAAAATGATTGTCATTCGCCATATGAAGCCCTCTTAAATTTACACTTGCAGCGTATACGCTTGTATTATGCGCACCGGCACGTTGTAATCCTCTGGCTGTCCCTGTCAAATTCCCACCTCCTGCATTGGTAGCAATCACCAATTCTGGGAACTTATTGTAACGGCTTTTCGTTTCTTCAGCTATTTCATACCCAAGAGTCTCTATGCCCAATATGCCATAAGGCGAATATAAAGAAGCATTGAAAAACTTCGTTACATCAAGCAAATGCAGAAAAGTGTAAAAAAGTTCAGGCCCCACACTCAGTTGAATGACCTCAGCACCATAGGATTCACAAGCCCTTGCCTTTTCTGTAATTTCAGGTTGTGCTTTTCCTTTTGAATCAAAACATTCTTGTATGATAATGCATTCAAGACCATATTTGGCAGCCATTGCGGCAACGGCTGCCCCATAATTTCCACTTGTAGCAGCAATGACCCCTTTATAGCCCAATTCCTTTGCCTTGTGTACACTCATAGCAGCCCGTCTTGCTTTAAATGACCCACTTAAATTTGCAGCTTCATCTTTCAATAATATTCTTGCACCATAACCGTCTTCTGAAAATTTTCTAGCATATTCCGTTAAGTTTTTCAGTTCTGTTAATGGAGTATTTCCAATCATGTTTTCTCTTTGAATATTAATTACATCTTCAAATGTATACCCTGTAGACTCCATCAATTTATTGTAATTGAAGCCAATTCCATCGGTTTCAAATTCTGAATAATCAAGCCCGGTTGATCGTTTAATGATTTCGCTTTTTCTTTTTTCCAGTTTCTTGATATCGTAATCAGCCTCTGTGTCGAACATTTTTGTCACCCCACATTTCAACGAGAATTGTGCTTCTTACTATATCCAATTCTTTAACGTAAGCTCCAAAAGTATGGGTATATGCTGGTTCGATTTCGGTTATGATTCCTTGCACGAACCTACCTGTGATTGTTTCTATCGGTGCTTTATCATTAATATCAGCCTCTCTTAAAAGTTTACCTTTGACCCACCCTGTCAATGGTTTACTAGAGGTAACTTCAGGTAGTGCATCCAACCGATGTTCTGGTTTCAGAATATCTTTGGTGATTTTAACATAGGTGCCTTTTGGATAAGTCATATTTAACGCCTCCGATAGTGTGATGTTTTATCTTGAGATTGAATGGGGCACTGGAAGATCTATCATAGTCTTAAGTCCTGGTTCAGCTTTCAAGACATTCGGAATGGAATTAACGCAAAGTGCGACAGTCCCAATGCCTCCTTCTATTTCAGGTTGTATACTTAGCTTTATTTCAGGCGATCCATGAATAGTTACATAATCACCGGTTTCTATTCCCTCAGCATCTGGTTCGATTTGTTGGGGGTGATTCATTATTATAAACGGCTTGCCTTCAACTATGGCTTCAGCAGTCATGTTGATTCCTGCAACAGAACCTTTTAAAGCTTCTCCATAAGCACTCTTCCTATCTACTTGGGTAATAATTGGTTCCATACCTTGCTTAAAGTCTTCTATTTTCAAATCCAATGCGTCTGCAATCATATAAACGCTTTCTTTAAACCCTACATGACCGGCTAACTCATTGTTGTTTATCTTGTTTTGGAATTCTTCAACCGAAAGCCCTACACCTTGTTCCTCCATGACAGTTTTCCCAAAAGGAGATAGGCTGTTAATTCTTGTAATTTCAATTTTTTCTATGCGCTCCATGGATGCCGTCATAAAAATAGGCAATAAATCCATTACAAAGCCTGGATTAATGCCTGTACCCAAAACTGTCACTCCGTTCTCCAAAGCCAAATTGTCAATTTTGGTTGCCAAATCACTTTCGTTTGCATAAGGATAAGCCATCTCTTCAGCAGTACTAATAACATTGATTCCTTTTTTAACAATTTTTTCTATTTTTGAAAATGTGTCTTTGACAAATGAATCAGTGGCCACCAATACAAGATCGACGTCCTGATTGAGTACTTCATCAATGTTTTTATTGATAAGTACATCCGCATCATGCTTGAAATCCGTTAAGATTTCTCCTATTGGTTTGTTTTGTAATTGAGGATTTGTGTCACAGATGCCTACAATCTCAATACTATCTTTTAAATCAATCATTTTGGCGATGCCCTGACCCATTGCGCCAAAGCCCCATAGTACTACTCGTGTGTGTCCCATGCCATCAACCTTTCAAACAATATTTTTATGCCAAATCCATGATAACATAAAAACCCTTACATTTGCATCATATAAAGAAAAAGCTCTGCCGAAGCAGAGCCAATAATATTATAAGTTGAAATTAAGATACTTTATAACGTCATCCAGTATGGCTTTATCCGCATCAAGCCAATCCAGATCATGTAAATCATTTATGTTCATCCACCTTATTTGATTATGAACATTTGTTGTTATAGTTCCCTTGATAATTGTCGAAAAATAGGTTTTCAGTAATAGATTATGAGTTTGTGAAACATGCTTGGATTCGTTTATAAGTGAATGGACTTCAATGTCCAGTGACAGTTCTTCCTTTATTTCTCTTTTTAATGCATTGGTTGATTTTTCACGTGCTTCAACCTTCCCACCGGGAAATTCCCACTTGTACGCATCTTCACCTTGAGCAGATTCCGACTTTTGCGCGCAAAGGATGCGATTATGTTGATCTCGGATAACCGCGGCAACAACCTTTATATTTTTCATATCGAATTGTTGAGTTTTATTTTTGAAATGGAAATATATCCGTTTAAATTGGCATAAACATCACTGTCTGTTGGAATAACCTGTTCCAAAAATTCCTTGGTATGCTTGAAAACATTGTTTTCAATTTTAGGAATCAAACGTGCGCGTCTAAAAAAGGGTTTGGTGATCATCACACCTTTTGGCGCTTTGAAATCATCAGAGGGGAAATTGATGTTTATCACGTAATCAAAAGATGGAATATTTTCATTAAAGACATATTCAATTGTCTGCTTCAGATATCTTTTAACAATCTCTTTACCCTGAAAATCTCCTGATATGGCTATGGTCTTTTTACCAAAGTAATTACCTTGGAGTGCCGCTCCAACAGTCCCTGAATACAATATGTCAACACCTATGTTATAACCTTTATTTACACCAGACACTATTATATCGGGATTCAAGTCCAACCCAAAAAGACCAAAAGAAACACAATCGGCCGGGGTCCCTTCAATAGCATACTTGTTATCATGTATTTTTCTAAAAGGAACAGAATCGATTGTAATGGAAGTGCTTTTTCCAGATTGTTGTCTTTCAGGTGCCACTACAGTGACCGCTCCGAATTCCTTGAGCACCTCTTCTGCAAGCTTCAAACGCGATGATTCTATGCCATCGTCATTTACAAGTAATATATTCATTTTAAAACTCCTAGCTATAGATTTATTTTATTCTATAATCAATAACTAATTTATTCAAGCAAAATCACAATGATTGCCTTGAGACAATGAATTGATAAATGTATTCAGCAAAAAATTTTGCATTGTCCTTATTGTATTTTATGTTTTTGGGAATCGGTTGACGTTTATCATATTCAGACATGGCAATAAAAGCATATAGATGTATTTTGTATGTATCAGGCAAATAGTTTTGTAAAAGTTCTTTATACACCAATAACTCACTCTCTTTCTTCTGCCATACAGTAGAAACATTAGGGAAAGTATTGGATACCCTGAACTCAACCAATAAAAGCCGCTTGCCATATTCAACAACAAAATCAATACGTCTGTTTTTCGAGAAATAGATTTTATATTCGCTATGCAATTTGATTTTAATCCATTCTTTATCTTTACAAAGCTTTCGCAATTCATCAAATGCCATCAACATTATTGAATAACTGTCTAGGATTGAAACAATCTCAGCTATCGAAATGTTTCTTCTAAACAATTTTTTATCTGCAAATAGTTGTCTAATGCGATTAACATACGCTTTGTCCCTTATAATTTCTCCCCTGTCGTTATTTCTTGCTGTAGTAATCTTCCAACCACTATAAAAATCAAATTCATTATAGAAGGTTTTAAACTCGTCTAGTGACTTAAAAGAAATCATGCTGTTATTTTCAAATGTATACATAATAACCACCTTTCACTTACATTATGCAGATGAACAGTGGTTTTTTCTTTTTTTTAATTATTAATAAAATCCTGTGTAGTCTTCGTATACAACAAGTAGGTTTTAAAAAGTGGAATTATAAGAGTAATAAAAGACAAAAAAAAGAAGCCCCAACGGCTTCATATAGCTATTAATGGTGGCTCAGGGCGGAATCGAACCACCGACACATAGATTTTCAGTCTACTGCTCTACCGACTGAGCTACTGAGCCATAAAAATGGCGGTCCTGACCGGATTTGAACCGGCGATCTCCAGTGTGACAGACTGGCATGTTAACCACTACACCACAGGACCGTTGGTT
>JAGYML010000030.1 GCA_018400615.1 bacterium
ACCTCACAGAAGCGCTTGATAACAACACGGCACACGGACGTGAGATGCTGGATAATGTGCCCAAAATCGGAGTGATTGTAGAAGAGGAAGAAGAGACAAGTTCACTGGATGACTTCACCCTTGAGGAACTCTCTCAATATGATGGGAAAGACGGGACGCGCGCCTATATTGCCGTAGATGGCGATGTTTACGACGTCACGGACTCCGTTCACTGGAGTGAAGGCCTCCACCAGGGCCGTGTAGAAGCGGGCCAGGATCTCAGTGAAGCGCTTGATGCGAATACTGCACACGGGCGTGAAATGCTGGGTAGCACGAACGTGGAACTGGTCGGCACGTTGGTTGGTGAATAAACCACGGCCAACTGATTAATAATGACTTTGATTACAGGAGGGTTTTCATGCGATACATCAAAGAGTCCTACAAAGGACTGATTTTTGTTCTTCTATTATTTGTTGTGAATGCGGTGCTTTGGCTTAGTGCCACACCACTCATTCCACAGACTATTGAGAGTACGTCTGCACAGATTGTCGGATCGGTGACGCTGCTTTCGTTTTCTTTCGTCTTCTTTCTTTCCACAAAAAACCGGTTTGTGGACTGGCTGTTCGGAGGACTTGAAAACGTCTATGCCACCCACAGGTGGCTTGCGATGGGGGCACTCATCATGATATTCATCCATTCACAGACGGCGAACCTCATTGTGCAGTATTACCGTGAATTGCCGATTAATCCGGCGGTCGGTGAACTTGCGAGAAATCTATTCATCGCGCTGATTGTGCTCGCATTGCTAGCGAAATACATGAAATATGAGCACTGGCGGATGATTCACAGACTCATGCTTGTGCCTTACCTCATTGCGCTTTACCACGCCCTTTTCATTGGCAGTTACGACCTTGTCTCATTGACGCCACTAGGGCTTTGGACGATGGGTATCGGGCTTGTTGGAACCGGTTCAAGCGTTTATATGATTCTTATTTACAGAAAGACGGCTTTCAAGTTCAAAGGGACCGTCAAAAGTATTGAGACACCTGCTTCAGGTGTCACAGAGATAGAACTTGAGACTGAAAAGTCTTATGATTTCAAGGATGGACAATTCACCTTCATCAAAATTGACAAGCCGCCTTTCAATGGCGTTCCCCATCCGTTTTCCATCTCAGGATCCAAAGAGGGCCATCTTTATTTTTCAATCAAGGCACTTGGAGATTACACAAAAGCCCTTGGTGAATATCTTGAAAAGGGCGATGAGATTAAACTCACAAGGCCTTATGGCCATATGACGTTTGAAACTTTTTCTTCGCCTCAGGTTTGGATAGCAGGTGGCATTGGCATTACGCCATTTCTTTCACGTCTCAGATCAGGCGAACCACTAAAGGAAAAGGTCACACTTTATTACTCGGTACGCACAATTGAAGAAGCGGTGCATCTTGAGTATCTCAGAAAGCTTGATGCGGCCCTTGAAAATTTCACCCTTGAATTCTCTGAAAGCGACAAAGACGGATTTTTAAGTGTTGAAAACATGAACCTTGAAGGCAAGCCCCATGTATTCATGTGCGGGCCCATTCCGATGGCCAAAGCCCTCAAACGGCAGTTCAGCTATACGGATGCCCATCAAAAACTGACAGTTGAGGCCTTTAGTTTTACTGGTACCCTTGCAGAAGATGTGCTGAACCACTCAAGAAAACTCTACAAAAAAATTCGCGTACGCTTTTCAAATTGAATCCACCATTGCATATAGTGAAATACAGCCAAAAAACGTCTCTCAAATAGCATACTATTGAGAGACGTTTTTTTAAATGCCTGAAGGAAGACAGACTGAGTGTTTCATTTCTCCTATTGTTAGAAAAAAGGCCTAGATAATGATAAAATCCAATTGCAAGATAAGATTTATGATTGTCTGAAAGGAGTGACATCCATGCGCTATACAAGCCTTGCCCTGGTGATGCTCGCTGCCCTTTTTTGGGGTATAAGCGGCGCCATTGCGGAAATACTCATGGACAAGGGATGGAACCCACTTGTCATTTCTTTTTACAGAGGCTTTGTGGGATTCCTTTTCTTCTTCATCTGGTCGCTTGTGAAATGGAGAGGTGAATGGATACCTTCAGTTCGTTTTTCCCTGTGGGCGGTCCTTGCGGGAATCGGTGTCGTAGGCAATTTCACATTCTATTTTCTAAGCATTGAAGCTGCGAGCATAAGTGTGGCGGTGACGCTCATGTATACGGCACCCGTCTTTGTGCTTTTTACAGTCCTTGTGCTTGGATTTGAACGCTCAACCATGTCCAAGTGGATGAGTGTCTTATTTGTGCTATTTGGCATCGTGCTTCTTACAGGCGCCTACGAAATCGACACTGTGAGTGCGACGATACTCGGTACTGCGTTTGGGCTTGCCTCAGGCTTATCTTATACGCTTTTCATTTTCGGATTTAAAAATGCTTCACTCATCGGAAACCCAAGATCCACACTCACCCTTGCGTTTTTGTCGTTTTCCATTGTGCTTTTCATTCTGATGGATACAAAAGAAGCGCTTGATGTTCTCACTTCAGAAGATATCGGATGGTTCGCTCTTCTAGGTCTCCTTGGTGCAGGTATCTCGTTTTTCATCTATATCATCGGCTTGCGCAGGACCCCGCCTACTACGGCATCCGTAGTCGCCATGATCGAGCCAGTCACGGCGTCTTTGATTGGCATTCTTTTTCTTGGAAATCATCTTTCGCTCATTCAGTTTGTCGGGATGGTCATAATCCTCGTGACAATCACTTCATTGAGTTTGAAACAAAGTGCATAAATATTGAACATCGACTTTGCGCAAAAAATACTGCAGGGTCATGAGTGCACGAAAGAACATGGATTAAATAGGATGTAGTCAATATAAAAAAACCTTGTCAGTATGATAATTCAAACTGACAAGGGCTTTGATAGAAATAATTCAGTGTGAGGCTTAATCACGTGGATGAACCATTACCATGAATTATGTGTAGTGTATGTTGCGTTGCTCAATAAATAGTAAAAGGAACATGTTGCAATCTTGAGGGGCTATTGCTGTTTCAACCATTCACTTCCATCCCAGTAATAGTTACCAGCCCCACCTGTTTCATAAACATCTTTAAATGAATCCATCCCGCGAAATACATCACTTTCTAGTTCTACACTATCTCCTATCGAAATAGATGTAAGTGTGTCATTCCCCAAGAAAGCCCCATAGTCAATTCTTTCAAGAGATTGTGGAAAGGAAATTGAAGTAATGGCGTTGTCCTTAAATGCACGAGCATGTATTTGTGTCAATGATGAGTTTTGGGTGAATGAGACAGCCTTCAACTGTGTCTGGCTATATTCATCGCCAAAACGAAAGGCGTCTTGATAAATGTCATAAATCTCATTGCCATCAATGATATCGGGTATTACAATATCATCTTGTGAACCTGAATAGGGCCCTTCAATTGCATTGCCACCAAAAAAGTTAGGGTCAAAGTCAGAAACAGCATCTCCACTCAGAACATATTGACCACTGTAAAGCCATACCTGGTTATCAAAATCCCAACTGTATTCACCGTCTTTTGCCTGTGGTTCAACCATTTTATCAATAAACCCTGTTTCATTGAGAATAGTCATGAGCTCTTTTGAAGTATTTGAATTGTCTGAAAAATCTTCGCGTTCTGGATTTGAGACATGAAAAAGTCTCGTAGCCTGGTTCAAACGTACAGCATTGGCTTCATCCGCATCAACACGTGTATTTTCAACTATCTGGCCTACCGCAGCCACTGAAATGGATGCGATGATGCCAAGCACAATAATAACGATTAGCAATTCTATTAGACTGACACCTTTTTGACGATTATTCATAACGCACCCCTCTATTTTTTTGACGTTTGAGATTAAGCGGACACTGATGAATAAAGAATAGATAATTATTTTACAGGCACATACCCTTAGAATTCAATAAGGGCTTGACCTTCACTGGAGAGTTATTACTCGATGAACGCATCAGTATTTGTGTTGTCACTGCCGGTGCAACCACTTTTGAAGAAAGGTGTTTGAATCCTTTTCTTCATCTCACTAAGTGCGAACTCATAGACTGAGTTATTGCGCGTTTTGCTGTCGGGTAAAAAGGGTTGAACTGATGAATATCACAACCATCACCGAACCGACGATTGAAAACAACAAGGACATGCTGTAATCAGCAATCAAACCGATTACTGGTGCGAATATGGCTACCAGCAAACTGGTTGTTTGGGCTTCAACACTTAACATGCTAGCCCGTTTATTTGAATCCACCGCATCGCCCAAACGTTGGACCATGAGGGGTCTTCTGATATTCAAAAAGACATAGAGGAACAAGAATACCAGGAATACGACAAGGATTGAGCCTGTAAAAGCACTTAACAAAATCAGCAGTACTCCACTGAACAACCACATGAATTGTACAATTTTCTTCGGCGATCCCATCTGTTCGACTCTATGCGCTTGCTTGGAGGCATAAGCGCTGGCAAGGTAAATAACCGCATAGATGACCCCGATATAGATTTTGGAGTGCTCATCTTCATTCAGTGTATCAAATACCATGAAGCCAAGTGCCATACTTACAATCAAAGGTTGAATGTAGTCCTTGATGCTTTTGAATCCTGCTTGATAAGAAGACGCATTAAGCAATAAACCCGTTATTTTCCAATGACTGAATGCGTATTTGATGCTTTCAATGTTGTGGGTGATGAATTCTTTGAATTTGAAGTCCGAGTCATGTCGCTCATTCAAGGAATCCGGATAAGACATGATTAATAACAAGTCCAATGTGTAGGGAACAATCGCGATGAGAAACAGGTATCTGATTTCTGGTAAATAAAGTACGAACACAATCGAAATCAGACTCATGATTGTTGAGCCAATCAATGAATAGCTTCTTGTCGTGCCATAGACCTTGCTTTTGGAATCCTTTATCTCTTCTTGGTCCAGATAAGCCATGATAATCGATTTGTGGGTTCCGCTTCTAAAGGCTTCTCCCAAGGCGTAGAAGACCATCGCTACTGCAAATATGAAGAAGCTGCTGCCTAAAAAGAATATGACGAAAGAAATGATATAAAAAATAAAACAGGCATAAAGCTCAGTCTTTTTCCCATACCTGTCCGCGATGACACCTGAGGGTATTTCAAATACATAAACAATCACTTCACGAATGGAATATAGCAATCCAACATGGAAAAGAGAAAGTCCAGACATCGTAAAGAAAATGATCATATAGGGTTCAAAAAATCTTAAATTCTTTAAAAGGCCATAGAAACCAAATTTAACAATTTGTTTTTTGTGTTTACGTTCATTCATAAGCAAGCTCCTCTTGACAATGGTTAAATATAAGTACAACCATCTGATTTTTTAAGCGTCAAATATCAAAGAAATTAATACTGGGTAAGATTAGTACCATTCATCAAGTCACATTTTAATCATCAGCAGTAGTGCATCAAAACGAACTCGCCCATGAAATTCTCTACGTTTTTTATAAAGCACAGACTCCGCTTGTCTATTATTTTATATAAACTGCTCAAGACATTCAACAGTTTTCTAATAATACTTTAAACTATCATCAATCAGGAGAAGCCAAAAAACCATCACAAAGCAATTATATTAGGTAGATAATGAAAAGTGTTATTGAAAATGGAAGCCCTTGTGAACAAAATTTCATAATCAGAGTATGACTGCATGTTCTTTCAAAATTATGATACAATAAGGCATAGAAAACCCCAAAGGAGTTGAAACGATGTTAAAAGGAAAAAGTGCCAGCAACGGCCATGCCGTTGGAACCATCGTCCTTTATGAAAAACCCGACATCAATGTTGAAGAAGAAGCATGCAATGATCCGGAAAAATGTCTTAAGACATTAACCGACGCACTTGATCAAGCCTACAATGATCTTGACAAGGTGAGAGAAAAAGCCCTTGAATCGATGGGAGAAGAACACGCTGAAATTTTCGAGGCCCACCAGCAAATGGTGAAAGACCCAGAGATTATGAGCCAGGTCAAAGCGATGATTGAAAATGACAAGGTGGATGCCGCAAGTGCCTACAAGCGTGTAACCGATCAGTTCATTACCATCTTCGAAGGGATGGACGATGAATATTTTCGTGGCCGCGCAGCGGACATCAAGGATATTCAATATAGAATCCTTGCGCTTTTGAAGGGCGTTGAATACAAAGACCTTTCTGCACTTGATGAACCTACCATCATCGTGGCGCACGACCTTGCACCTTCAGATACCGCAGGGCTTGATCTTGATTATGTCAAAGGCTTCATAACTGAAGTAGGCGGGATGACCAGTCATACCGCTATTATGGCGCGCGCACTTTCCTTGCCGGCAATGGTAGGGGTCAAAGATGCCATCAAGACGCTTGAAGACAATGAACTGGTCTATCTGAATGCTACGGATGGCGACATTGTCAGAAACCCTGATGACGCTACCTTGGAGAAAGCCAAACAAAGAGTCAAGGAACAAGAAAAAATCAAAGCCCGCCTTCAAGCATACAAAGACAAACCTACCAAGACCAAAGATGGCATTGCAATACCGCTCTATGCAAATGTAGGAAGCGACCAAGACGTTCCCATTGCACGCGAAGGCGGTGCCGAAGGTGTTGGATTGTACCGTACGGAATTCCTGTTTATGAACAGTGATACCATGCCTGATGAAGAGACCCAAAGAAAAGCCTACGAAGCCGTATTCAAGGCTTTTCATCCTGTCATTGTCAGAACCCTTGACATTGGAGGGGACAAGTCGCTGCCTTATCTGGAGCAAGACGAGGAAATGAACCCTTTTCTAGGAAAACGCGCGATTCGACTGACCTTACAGGAAAAAGAACTCTTCAAGACACAGATTCGTGCGCTTTTGATTGGTGCGAAAGATCAAGAGGATGTACGCATCATGTTTCCGATGATAGCGCGCAAAGATGAACTTATGAGTGCCAAGGAAGTCGTTCATGAAGTCATTACGGATTTGAAGAATGAAGGGGAAAAGTATCAATCCAATATCCACTATGGCATCATGATTGAGATACCGGCAGCCGCTTTGAATGCTCAAAGCCTGGCCAAAGAAGTGGATTTCTTCTCAATCGGTACGAACGACCTCATTCAATACACCTATGCGGCCGATCGCATGAATGAGAACGTAAGTTACCTTTATGAACCGTTTGATCCCACGTTGCTTCGTCTTATGAAACATACGCGAGACGCTGCCAGCGAAGAGGGAACAGAAATCGGTGTGTGTGGTGAAATGGCCGGCGATCTCGATGCTGCCCTCATCTTGAGTGGTCTCGGGATGGACGAGCTTTCCATGTCGCCTGGTAGTATCCTGCCCCTTAGAGAAGCCTTATCCAAAGTAAGTAAAGAGGATCTGAAGGCACTGGCAGACGAAGTGCTCAAACTGGATGAAGCGCAGCCTGTCAAAGAAAAAGTAAAAGCTTTCAAGGAAAAACATGGAATAGAATGAGTCAGTATTTTTACATAAAGAGTGAATCCTTCATTGGCTTCACTCTTTTTTTCGTGAGGAGATCTTTCATTGAACACAGACTGAGGTCATGAGGTCTCCTGGGGATAAAGAAAAAACACCCGAGGGTGTTTTTTATAAACCATTCTCTTCAAGTTCAAGAATCTTTTTAAGAGTCTTGTCATCGCTTACCAAGGTGTTCACATGCCCGTCTTTGAGAAAAGCATGAATGGCGCGTGCCTTGTAAACGCCTCCAGCCACAATGAACAGGTTGCTTTTTTTGATGGCTTTCGTCTTGATGCCAATCACATTGTCATTGATTTTGTGGTTGATGAACTGCCCATTGTAGTCAAAGAACCGTGCACAGATGTACCCGACTCCACCAGCATTGACAATGGCGTTTTTAGCATCAGGGTCCACATACGAGTCCCAAATCTTCTGAGGTGATTCGGAATTGATTACTCCAAGGCCCGTCATAATGAGATCACATTCATCGATGGCATCAATGGTGTTCTTGATCATGGGGTTGTTAACCAAGGCCTCATAGATAGAGTTTTCAGGAATGAAGACAGGCGCGGGCAAAGGAAAGAATGTCCCACCGATTTTTTTGGAGAAATCAAAGCCAATTGAAAGCATTTCAGGACGATCTTCACGGTAATTGACAGCCCCGAAAAGTTCTACGACATGCGTGTTTTTAAATGTTTTGGGTTCAAAGGCATCAACCGTGTGTTTGATGGTTCGTCCCCAGGACATGCCGATGGTGGTATTGTCGCTGAGTTGATACTTGAGCTCGTTGGCAGCTGCATACCCCAGTTCACTGATGGTGTCGTTTTCGTTTTTCAAAGTCTTGACCACGACCACATTGTCAATTTTAAACATCTGGTGTATTCTGCGCTTGATGCGCGAGAACTCATTTGTATCGTAATTGATTCTTATGTCGACGACATTTTCTTCTTTAGCCTTGTTTAAGAGTCTCGAGACTTTGGGCCGTGACATGTAAAGGCTCTTGGCAATCTCGGATTGTGTCATGTTTTCAAGGTAATACATGACAGAGACTTCTACAAGTAAATCTTTCTCATCCTGTTTCTTCATATGACCACCTACTTATTTTTGACCGTAATAAGCGTTCTTTCCGTGTTTTCTTAGATAGTGTTTATCCAGTAACTGTTTGTTCATGGATTTGAATCCACCACTTAAAATGGCTGTGTGATACGCCATTTTGGCAACTTCTTCCATGACTTTCGCATTGTGTGCCGCTTTGGCGGGTGAATCTCCAAATGCAAAAGGGCCGTGTTCTGCGACCAGTACGCCAGGAATCTCAAGGGGTGTCTGTCCGATGTTTTCATAGATTTCACGAATCACAGCCCCTGTGTTCCATTCATAGTCCTTAGCGATTTCTTCATTGTTTAAAGGCCGTGTAATGGGAATGGTGCCATAAAAATAATCTGCATGGGTTGTGCCAAGAGGGGGAATGTTTTGTTTCGCCTGCGCAAATGTGGTGGCCCACTGAGAATGGGTATGCACGATGCCGCGCAGTTCTGGGTAGGTCTTGTAGAGATAACGGTGCGTCGGCGTGTCACTTGAAGGCTTGTAAGATCCTTCAACCACATTGCCATCAAGATCAACAACCACCATGTCTTCAGGACCCATTGTATCATAGTCTACGCCACTAGGTTTGATGACCAGGAGTTTCTTTTCAGGGTCAAACCCTGAAGCGTTGCCCCAGGTATAGATGACCAACCCCTGTTTGACGATTTCGAGGTTCGCTTCATATACGTCTTTTTTCAAGGTTTCAAGCATTGTGTCACATCCTTTCTTGTAACCAGTTACGAGCGTTTTGCAAACGTGCTATGCATGCTTTTTCATGTTCGTTTTCTGTGTTGTCCGCCCACATTTCAACTACGAACGGACCATGGTATTCAAGTACATCCAGGGTTTTGAAGAGTTCTTTGAAATTCACAGTCCCTTCACCGAAAGGCACGCGCTTGAATTCTCCTGGGCGTGTATCCTTGAGATGGATGGCTACCATGGATTCCTTACCGAGAAAGAGTTCTCCAGAAGGATTGGTTGTCCACCGAGAGAGGTTGCCGAGATCCGGATAAAGCTTCAAGTAGGGAGAATGAATGGGATCAATGAATGAAAGGCCCCGGGTAATGGTTCCAATGAGTTCAGTGTCCATGATTTCAATGGAAAGCATGATGTTTTTCTGTTCAGCCTTTCGTGCAGAGTCTCTCAGTCCTTCACGAAACTTCGCTAAAGTCGATTCGTCACTATCTTCGTAATAGACATCATAGCCAGCCAGTTGAATGTTTCTTATGTGAAGTTTTTCTGCAAGCTTCAAAGCTTTGTCCATAATGGTGCGAGCTTTGGCACTGAGTGTTTCATCATGACTTCCAAAAGGGAAACGACGATGGCCACTAAGGCACATGGAACGAATGGGAATCCCATAGGTTTCCACCAAAGTGTTGAGTGTCTTGATTGTAGCTTCACTCCAATCAAGGCGCGCCAGCCTTTCATCGCTCTCGTCTATGCTGATTTCCAAATAGTCAAATCCAGCGGCTTTGGCGACTTTGAGTTTTTGCTCCCAATCATAGGCATCTGGAATGGCTTTTTCATATATGCCGATGGGATTTTGCTTAACCGGCATGATCCCAAAGCCTTTTGATTTCAGCCTTGAACGCTTTGGCTGCTTCGGATGGGTTTTGAGCGTTTCGGATGCTTCTACCTGCGATAAAGCAATAGATGGGAATGCCTTTGAACAGTTTCAAATCTTCAACGCTAAGTCCACCGGTGACAGTAACTTTAAAGCCCATATCCGAGAGTTTCTTGATTTTTTCAATGTCTTCATCAGACCATGATTTACCGGCTGCCTGGGCATCTCTTGAGCGGTGGTAGACTACTTGGCTAAGCCCTGCGTCAATCCATTTTTTCGCATGGTCGAATGTCCAATCACCATAGAGTTCGATTTGGACATCACGATCACTCCCATAGACATTTGCCATTTGCAACATGCCTTTCATGGTTTCGATGTCTGCTGAACAGATGACCGTCATCCAGGTTGCCCCTGCATTGAAACATTGTTTGGCAAGCATGCTGCCTGCGTCTGCGCCTTTGATATCCGCTAGAATGGTCTTTTCAGGATACAGTGCCCGAAGCAATCTAACAGGCTCCATTCCTTCAGCTACATGTAAGATGGTGCCGACTTCGATGACATCAAGTTCATCTGCATATTGACGTACGGATGCCAGTGCATCAGCTGTAGACGTATTGTCCAGTGCTACTTGTAGTTTTGGTATCATTGTCAAGCTCCTTTAATAGTGAAGACGGTCAAAATTGCTTTCGACCGTCTTCCTTTAGTGTTTACCAGCCCATGGCTTGGTCGACTTTTGTTTCAATTTCGTTCATGTCCATGAGGTTTTTAAGCCCCACGATTTTGGTTGAGTCTGGAACTTTTGGAAAATTGGAAACGAATTGTTGTGAAACGAGCACAAGATCATAGCTTTTAGCGGATGCTTTGGCTTCGCCGACACTCGTATGGTCGACTTTGAATTTAATGCCTTTTTTGTTTAATACTTTTTCAATGCGCATCTTGATAATTTGACTTGATCCTTGTCCATTTCCACATGCTGCTAGAATTTTAAGCATGGTAACGCCTCCTTTAGTTTATAGTTTGAATTATAGAATCGATTTGAATGGTAGATCGGGTTCCATTGCGAATGCATCATCAAATCCACGTGGGTGATGGTACTCTAGACGCTTGCGATCATCGGGATATGTGAATTTTCCGCCAACTTCCCAGATGAATGGGGTGAATTGATATTGAAGACGGGCTTTTTTATAACGCCAGATATCCAATATGATTTTTGCATCTGCTTGGAAGTTACTCCAAATATCGTGATGGATCGGAATGACAACATCCGTTTTGAGGTTTTCAGCCATTCTGAGAATATCAACACTGGTCATTTTGTCTTGCATGCCGCGTGGGTTTTCTCCAAATGAGCCAAGTGCCACATCGATTTTGTGATCGTTGCCGTGTTTGGCGAAATAGTTAGAAAAGTGGGAGTCACCACTATGGTAAACATTGCCACCTGGTGTTTTGAACAGATAGTTGACAGCTTTTTCATCCAAGTCCATGACAGGCTTGTCCTTGAGTGTGACACCTTTGGGAGCTGTGACGAGTTCAGTTCTGTCAAAGGATTCCAGTGCGACGATTTCCGTATCCCCGATTTTGACTGAATCACCAGGTCTCATAGTGATTAGGCGGTCTTCAGGTACGCCCCATTCTCTCCAAAGATCGGTGCATGCCTTAGGTCCGACAAAAGGGGTCTTTTCAGTGTTTTGAAGTACGGCCGCTGCCACGTTTTCATCGATATGATCCCCGTGATCATGGGTAGCCAGCAAGGCATCAAGATTTTTGATAGCGAACGGATCAAGGACGACCGGTACATTTCTCAGGTTCGGTTGGAGCTTTTTAACCCCAATCATGCGTTGATGCTGATGCTGTTCGCGCATCCAAGGGTTTGATTGTGTTTGCTTTCCTGACTTGACCCACAGGTCAACCAGTAGGTTTGTGGAATTTTCTGTCTTGAGCCATAGACCTGTGCAACCAAGCCACCACATTGCGACTTTTCCTTTTTGAACATCTTCATTTTCAATTTCTTCGTTGAGCCATGTACCCCATTCTGGGAATGTGCTCAGAATCCAGGATTCCCTGGTAATGTCTTTGACATTTTTGTTGTTTTTTGCCATTGATAGTGCCTCCTTAAGATTTTGGGTTGAATAATTCGACGACTGTATCGGGTGAATCTGCTTTTACAAGCTTGTCTATGTTATCAGGATCACCTAAAACATCAACCAGAGCCTGCATCATCTGCAAGTGGGTATCGGAATCGACACAGCTCAATGTAACGAGGAGTTGAGCATGGTGCGAAGGATCTTCGCTGAATTCAACAGGCTTTTGTGTGATTGTTACTGAAAATCCGACTTTTTTCGCCCCATCTTCAGGTCGTGCATGTGGCATGGCGATATTGGGCGCAATCACTATGTAAGGTCCGTGTGTATTTACAGATTCAATCATTGCCTTAACATAGTCATCGGTAAGATAACCCTGTTCTTTGAGTGGTTTGGCAGAGCTTTTGATCGCATCCTCCCAGGTTTCAAAACTATCTTTGAAAACAACCAGGGATGGATCGAGTTTAAATCCATTAATCATTAAATCACCTCTTCATTCTTAGTATAATCTTTGATATTACATTTGTAAACATTTTATAAATTATTGCACAATTGTTCAAAAGTTTGGAATGGATTTCTTGAGTGCATGATACACGCCGTCCTCTTCATTGGAGCGAGTGGTGAAATGGGCGAGTTCTTTCACTGAATCCATTGCATTGTCCATCGATACGAATACGCCAACATAGTGCTTCATGCTGATGTCGTTTTCCTGGTCCCCAATCGCAAGAGAATGATGGGGGTTTAGTCCAAGTCGCTCGAACAAGACAGAAATCGCATACCCTTTGGAAGTGCCTTTTGGGTTGATATCCAGAAAAGACGGTTGACTCTGCACTACGTTAAGAGATTCATGCAGAGGTTTTAAAGCATTGAAATGCTTCATGAAGGCTTTGCGTTTGAGGGGATCGTGTTCGATGATGAGAATCTTGCTGACTGCTTTGGAAAAGTCGAAAGCATCCATGGGTTTGAAAACAGCCCGATCCTTTTGATTTAACATCTCATTACGCTTCTCAAAAAAATCCACACGATAGTTCGGTTTGGAATATATGGCATCCTTGGTATAAAACATCACAATCAAATCATGGCTATCACAATACTCTGCGATGTCTTTT
Source organism: bacterium (assembly GCA_018400615.1). GTDB lineage: Bacteria > Bacillota_I > Bacilli_A > Izemoplasmatales > Izemoplasmataceae > M55B118. The sequence continues at coordinate 13,297 of JAGYML010000030.1, forward strand.
AAGTTCTGGTGGCTTATGGTTTCGCTGTAAAGTCGCTCGTCTTTGAAAGGGTGGCCAATGACACTGCCATTGTACATGATCAAAGGCCGGTCATAATTCAAGGTACTTACAACGGGTTTGACCAATTGTTCGGGTCTTCCAGTAGCGATGAAGTACGGGATCCCGAGGGCATCAAGTCTTTTCAATGCTACCAGGTTCTTTTCACTGATTTCCAATGATTCATTGAGCAATGTGCCATCTAGGTCCAAAACTACACTGTTTATCATAAAGTCTCCTGAAATTAGTAAGGCATCCCAATCATGGACTGGGATGCCTTAAAATTTTTAATGTTTAGTCTTCCTCGGGTCTCACACTATCGTCCATCATAGTGGTGAAATAGTTTTCTTTATGTCGCCTGTATTGAAGTTGAGGAATGATAAGCAACAATGGAATGAGGATGATTGGGAAGATAATGCCGATGACACTGGTAATGAGTGTGGCACCACTGAAGAATGTAGCCCAGTCAAACATACCCATCCAGCCTATGACACCGTCTGCATCAATCAGTAAGTTGAGCACGAGTGCGGAACCAAAGACTTGCAGAAGGCCTGAGAAGAATGGAATGACGGCTGCAGCCACGCGGCCACCCGCTTTGTTCGCGAAAACGGCCAATGTACCATTGTCGAAGAAAAGTGGAATGAATCCTGCGATAATCAAAATTGGTGAGTTGACGAGAATCAAGACGCCGATGGCGATCAATTGACCGGCAAAACCGAACATGAAGCCCCATGCAGGTGCATTTGGTGAGAAACCGAATGTGACTGCACAGTCAACCGCAGGGACAGACCCTGGAAGCAGTTTGTCTGAGATACCTTGGAATGAGTTGGTAAGTTCTGCGACAAACATGCGAACACCCGTGATGATGATGGTGATATAAACAGCAAAGAGGGAAGTGGTTTCAAAGATGTAAGTTCCCCAATAATAGCTGCCTGTATCGTAATCGAAACTTGAAGGACCGATGATAATCATCAAGGTTCCTATAAACAATGTCATGATGACGACATTGGCAACGACGTTGTCATTGAGAACAGAAAGCCACCCTGGAAGTTCCATTTCGTTAACATCTTTTTTCCTGTCACCGATTTTGGCGGCAACTTTGTAAGCCAGCCAAGCACCAAACATCTGCTGGTGACCAATTGAGAATCCGGCACCATCTGTAACGTCGTTGGTAGCTTCAACCACAAGGTTGGATGCAACAGACCAGTAAGTACCTACGAGAATACCTGTTACAAGTACCAAGAACCAACCAACTGTACCTTCTCCACCGTCGATAACCCAGAAAAGGGCCCATAGCAAGACAACGGATTGTTGATACATGATGTGTCCAGTAAGGAAAAGCGTACGAATCTTCGTATGTTTCTTGAGTGCAACGAGCACAATGTTGAAAACGAATGCGATCAACATTACATACGCTACGAATTGCAAACTGTCAAAGTTTTCGAGTACGTTCTCACCGGAAGTTTGACCGTAATACGGTCCAATCAACGAGGCAGAAACTTCAAAGCGATCATAGATTGCGTCGATAATCGGTCTGAAGGTTCCGACCAGTCCACCGGTACCTACTTGCAGAATTCTAAACCCGACATAGGTTTTTATGAATCCCGCTACTGCATCGTACCAAGGTTTTTTTAACAGTAAGTACCCAAGAAGTACAACTGTACCAAGAAGCAATGGTGCTTGTCCTAGAAACTTGTCAAAAAAGTCAAAAATAATGTTACTGATTGATTCCATGCAATTACCTCCAAAGTATTTTTTTTGTAAATGTAACCGTTTTTTACAAATTAAGTATACCAAGATTTCTGATAACTTGTAAAAGGATTTTTATTTTTTGCACATTTGTTCACTTTAAGACAGGGTAAAAAAATATAAAAAAAACTTGAAAGGTCTTCGCAAGGCCTTTCAAGTTATCATAGTCTGTTTTTTTAATAATTGGTTATGCGAACTGTCAGTGCACAATTTCTCAGTTTTTCAAGTCGCGGTCCATTATGAAAGCGTTCTGCAAATACTCTTCCAAAGTGTCGTCATGAATTCCAGAGAACGTCTTTTTAAGATAATAATAGGAGCCTACCGCATTCAACTTGGCCATGGAGCGTAAATCAGGAAGATGTTTTTCAGCTTTTGATTTTTCAGCGCCTACCAGATGCTTGTCATTCCACAGGAGCCAGTTATGAAAACTTGCTTCATTGCTTTTGATTTGTTTCCTGATAT
>JAGYML010000031.1 GCA_018400615.1 bacterium
CAAAACATTTTGGCCATTACCTTCACAAACAAAGCAGCAGATGAGATGCGTGAGAGAATCGCGCATCTTTTAGACATAAGGACCAAAGGTATGTGGATTTCCACCTTCCATTCGATGTGTGCCCGTATGCTTCGTGAGCATATAGACTATCTGGGTTATTCAAGAAATTTCCAGATCATCGACGATGATGATGCCACGCAGATGATTAAAATCATCATGCGGGATTTGGAGATTGATCCCAGACTCATCAAGCCGAAGAAACTCAAAAACCATGTACAGAACGTAAAAAAGGATCCGGGCTTGCTTGATGAATACCATGAACCCATGGCGACGTATCTCAATCAGGTTTATCCTCAGTACCAAAAACGTCTCAAGGACAACAACCTTCTTGATTTTGACGATTTGTTGCTGCTGACGATACAGATACTTAAACAAGAGAAAAGCGTACGTGAATACTATCAAAAACTCTTTGAATATGTCATGGTCGATGAATTCCAGGACACCAACAATATTCAGTATCAGCTCATCAAGTTATTGACAGGGGAAAAGGAGAACGTCTTTATCGTAGGGGATGAAGATCAAAGCATCTATGCCTTCCGTGGTGCTAACATTGAAAATCTAAAAAAATTCGAACGGGATTTCACCAAAGTCAGGCGCATTGTATTGGAACAGAATTACCGTAGTACAAATACCATTTTGAAAGCCGCCAACCAAGTTATCAAATCCAACAGGAACCGCATTGAGAAAAACCTTTACTCTACCAAATCCGAAGGGGAGTTGATTCGCTTTTTCAAAGGAATGACGGAACGTGATGAAGCGGATTATGTGGTTGAGAAAATCCAGGAACTCAAAGCCAAAGGGTATCGATACATGGACTTTGGCGTATTGTACCGTGCCAACAGCACTTCAAGGGTTTTCGAAGAAACTTTCATGAAAAGGCGTATTCCTTACACGATTGTAGGAAATACGAGTTTTTTCAAGCGTAAGGAAATCAAGGATATGGTTGCCTATTTGCGATTGGTTCTGAACCCGGATGATGATTACAGTTTCGAACGTGTCATCAATGAGCCCAAGCGTGGGATTGGAAGAAAGACCGTGGAAACGCTGAGGGCTTTTGCGACTAGGGAAGAACAGAGTATGTATAGAGCCATCGAAGATGAAAAGAACCCTTTATCCGGACGGGCCATCAATAAGCTGAAAGCCTTCCAAACCATGCTGAACGGGTTGATTGATCAGATATGGCAAACCGACTTTAATGCGTTTTTGGACGACCTATTGAATGTGACTGGTTACAAGGAAGCTCTTAAGAAGGATGAAAAAGGGGATGTACGCTACGAAAATATTCTTGAGCTCAAAACCATGCTCAAGGAAAGTGAAAAGACCTATGACACAAAAGATAAAAGAACCTTGCTTACTTATGTGCTTGAAGACATTGCACTCAAAAGCCAGGAAGACGACGTATCGGATGAAGACAGCGTCACCCTCATGACCATGCATGCCGCCAAGGGACTGGAATTTCCGGTGGTATTCATCGTAGCCCTTGAACAAGGCCTTTTCCCGCTTTATAGAAGTCTTGAAGACCCCAAGGGTCTCGAAGAGGAAAGAAGGCTTATGTACGTTGCAGTGACCCGTGCTCAGGACAGACTCTTTTTGACCAACGCCAAACAGCGCTATCTTTTTGGGGAGCCCACCATGAACAGAAACAGTGTATTCATCAGAGAAATGGACCAGGCGCTTTTGAAACCTGAAGGCTATGCAATGGCGACAAAGAAAAGACCGAAAACCACAACAAAAACCAGACAGGCCACACTTGAGAGAAACCGCAATTCATTGAAGGACTATGCCCAAAATGAATTGAACAAAGGGGACAAGATTGTGCACAAGATCTTCGGTGAAGGCGTGGTCATAAGTGTGGCGAGTGAACAGTGCACCGTTGCATTTTCCAAGGAACACGGCATCAAGAAATTGATGAAAGACCATCCTGCAATCAAGAAAAAACCCACAGAGTAGGTGAGAACATGGACGCAAAGAAAAGAATAAAGACACTCAGGGAACAACTCAATCGTTATAACTATGAGTACCATGTACAAGACAATCCGACCATCAGCGATGTCGAGTACGACAAACTGATGCGTGAACTTAAAAACCTTGAAGACGAGCACCCCGAGTACGTCTCAAGTGATTCTCCCACCATGCGTGTGGGGGGTGAAGTGCTTGATGAGTTTAAGAAAGTCGAGCATGCAATCCCGATGCTCAGTCTTGACAACGCCTTCAATGCGGATGAACTTCGAGACTTTGATAAAAGAGTGCGTAAAATCACTTCGGAGGTCACCTATGTCGTGGAACCTAAAATTGACGGGTTGGCGGCCAGTCTTATCTATGAAGACGGCCAATTCAAAAGAGCCGCGACCCGTGGCAACGGATCAGTGGGAGAAGACATTACCCACAACGTTCGCACCATCAAAAGCGTACCACTCAGTCTACCTGAAAAGGTCAACATAGAAGTACGTGGTGAAATCTATATGCGTAAGGCCGCCTTTATGGCGCTTAACGATGAAAGAGAAGCCAATGGGGACAACAAGTTCAAGAATCCGAGAAATGCTGCCGCGGGGTCCATCCGTCAACTTGACAGTAAAGTCGCGGCTAAAAGAGATCTGGATATGTTTGTGTATGTGAAGACTGAAGAGGATTCACCTGACAATACGTCTCATATGGAAACCTTGAACACCTTGAAAGCCTATGGCTTCAAAATCAACCCTGAAATCAAACGGGTTTCCTCCATCGATGAGGCGATTGAAAGAACACACTATTTTGAAAACAACCGTGAAGAGTTTGCCTATGATATCGATGGTGCGGTCATCAAAGTAAACGAAAGAAACCTTTATGGGACCATCGGTTATACAGCGAGAAGTCCCAAATGGGCCATTGCCTATAAATTCAAGGCGGAAGAGGCCATCACGAAAATTGACAGCATCTTCTTTCAAGTCGGAAGAACCGGTCAGATTACCCCTGTCGCCGCTTTGTCCCCTGTGGACATCCAGGGCAGTACCGTTTCCAGAGCCACCCTTCATAACGATGCATACGTCTCACAAAAAGACATTCGCGAAGGCGACGCGGTCATTATAAGAAAAGCCGGAGATATCATCCCTGAAGTTGTCAAAGTCATCAGTGAAAGACGGAGTGGCAGTGAACAGCCCTTTGAAATGATCACTCACTGTCCTGAATGTGGGAAACCGCTAGAAAAAGCGGATAATGAGGCAGATACTTACTGCGTGAATCCTGATTGTCCAGCAAGAAAAGTGGAGTCACTCATCCATTTTTCCTCCAGAGGTGCAATGAACATCGAAGGCCTTGGAGAAAGAATAGTCGAACATTTTCATAATGAAGGTTATCTCAGCGATATTCCCGATATATACAAATTGAAAGATTACCGTGAAGCCCTTATAGTAAGAGCGGGCTTCGGGCCCAAAAGCATCGATAAACTGCTGAAAAACATAGAAGCCTCCAAGAACAACAGTCTCGAGCATCTTCTCTTCGGACTGGGTATACGCTATGTGGGCAAAAAAGTCTCGAAAGTGTTAGCAATGCATTTTGACGATCTTTTTGCTATTATGAAGGCTGATGAAGCCACGCTCACCTCTGTCGATGAAATTGGTGAAAAGATTGCTTCAAGCATTATTCAATACTTTGAGGATTCGCACAACTGTGCGATGATAGAAGAACTGAAATCATTTGGTGTCAACATGACTTTCAAGGGCACCAAACCTAAACAGGGTGTGTTTTACGCCAAGCGTGTAGTCCTTACGGGAACCCTTGAATCCATGACGCGCAACGAAGCCAAGGAAGCCATAGAGGCTGAGGGGGGCAAGGTCACGGGCTCTGTTTCAAAGAATACAGATTATGTGTGTGCGGGCAACGATGCCGGCAGCAAACTTGATAAAGCGGAAAAACTGGGCGTGGAAGTAATTGATGAATCGACCCTTAGGGCCATGCTTAACATTTAGGACGGATAAATATGAGAGAAATCATCATTAAAGGCGCCAAGGAAAACAATCTAAAAAACCTCGATATCACATTGCCCAAAGACAAACTCATCGTCATGACAGGAGTCAGTGGTTCAGGAAAGACTTCCCTTGCGTTCGATACCATCTACAAAGAAGGTCAAAGACGGTATGTTGAAAGTCTGTCCGCTTATGCGCGGCAGTTTCTTGGCAACCTTGAAAAACCGAATGTAGAAAGTATTGAAGGGCTATCTCCAGCCATTTCCATTGATCAGAAATCTACCTCCAAAAACCCAAGAAGCACAGTGGGAACGGTGACGGAGATCTATGATTATCTACGCCTGCTCTATGCACGCATCGGAACACCGATTTGTCCTACTCACGGAGTTGAAATCACCTCTCAGAGCATTGAAGAGATGACGGACAGGGTTCTTGAATTTGAAGAAGGTTCAAGAATTCAAGTACTTGGACCGGTGGCCCTGGGCAAGAAAGGCACCCATAAAAACACTTTGGAACATCTTAGAAAAGAGGGCTATGTACGGGTCAGAATCAACGGAGACGTCATGGACCTTGAAGATGATATAAACCTTGAAAAAAACAAAAAACATTCCATTGAAGTGGTCATTGACCGTCTCAAACGTCGTGAAGGCATTCGCTCACGGCTTTTTGACTCAATGGAGACAGCCGCGAAGATAGGTGAAGGCAAAGTCATTGTACTTGTCAACGGTGAAGAACACACGTTCAGTGAGGATTTTGCGTGCCCATTTTGTGATTTCTCCATTTCGGAACTGGAACCGAGACTCTTTTCCTTTAACGCACCTTATGGTGCCTGTGAAGTGTGTTCGGGACTTGGCTACCTGAGGAAAATCGATAAGGAACTGCTTGTCAAGGATCCAAACATCTCAATTCAAAAAGGGGCCATCAGTGGTTGGAAGAATACAACCGCCTATCATTACAAACAACTCAAGGCGATGGCAGAACATTACGCCATCGATCTCAAAAAACCGTTCAAGAAACTCAGTGATAGAGAAAAAGATCTGATATTCTACGGATCCGATGAAAAGATACCATTCAAGTTTCAAGGAAAATCCAGCCGCATCAAGCATGAAAAGTACGACTACTATGAAGGGGTCATCAACAATCTTGAAAGACGCTATATCGAAACGTCTTCACGTTTTATTCGAGACTGGATTGAAAGCATGATGGCCGAGCAACCCTGCCCCAAATGTCATGGAAAAAAACTCAATGAAGAGGCGCTCAGTGTCAAAGTCGGTGGCATCGATATCATCGAAATGACCGATCAATCCATTGCGAACCTGATTGGCTTCCTGGATGGACTTGATTTGTCCACCACGGATAGAAAAATCAGTGAAATGATTTTGAAGGAAATCAAAAGCCGCCTTACCTTTTTGAATGATGTGGGACTGGGATATCTTACCTTGTCCAGAAGAGCTGCGACATTAAGCGGAGGCGAAGCTCAGCGAATCAGGCTGGCCACTCAGATAGGGTCACGGCTTACTGGTGTGCTCTATGTGCTTGATGAGCCTTCAATCGGCTTGCATCAAAGAGACAACAGAAAACTGATCAATACACTTAAATCCATGCGTGACCTTGGCAATACGCTGGTTGTGGTGGAACATGATGAAGAAACCATGGAGATGGCCGATCAGATAGTCGATATCGGTCCGGGTGCAGGAGACTTTGGTGGAGAGCTTATCTTCCAAGGGACCTATGAAGAGATCCTTAAAGCTGACAACAGCATCACCGGTCAATACCTTTCCAAACAGAAAAAAATTGCCGTACCCACTAAAAGAAGAGAACTGGTAAATGGCTTTATAACGGTCAAAAACGCTAAAGAAAACAACCTCAAGAATATCAACGCAAAGTTTCCAAGAGGCGTTCTTACGGTAGTGACGGGTGTGAGTGGCAGTGGTAAAAGTTCACTCGTCAACGGATGTCTTTTTACAGGTCTACACAACGCCCTATACACCAAGAAAATTCCACATGGTGACTTCAAGCGTATTGAAAACGCCGATACAATGAAGAAAATTGTCAATATTGATCAATCTCCAATTGGCAGGACTCCAAGAAGCAACCCCGGAACGTATACAGGGGTCTTTGATGATATTCGTGAAATATTCACCATGACCAACACGGCCAAACAGCGTGGCTATCAGAAGGGACGTTTCAGTTTCAATGTCAAGGGTGGCCGCTGTGAAACCTGCCATGGAGACGGGGTCATCAAGATAGAAATGCACTTCTTACCGGATGTCTATGTACCATGTGAGGCTTGTGGAGGCAAACGATACAACCGTGAAACCCTCCAAGTGACTTACAAAGGCAAGAACATTGCGGATGTACTGGAGATGACCATTGAGGAATCCCTGCCATTTTTTGAAAACATTCCGAAAGTCCATCATAAGTTGAAAACGCTTTATGATGTGGGACTTGGATACATCAAAATCGGACAGTCCGCCCCTTCACTTTCTGGTGGCGAAGCCCAACGTGTCAAACTTGCACGGGAACTAACCAAACAGATTACCGATGACACCTTCTACATACTTGATGAACCGACAACGGGACTGCACAGCGATGATGTAAAAAGACTGTTGGACGTGATTGACAACATCGTCAGCAAAGGGGCGACCGTGGTCATTATCGAACACAACCTGGATGTTATCAAAGTGGCCGATCATATCATCGATTTGGGGCCTGAAGGTGGCGAAGAAGGTGGCAAGATTCTTGTTGAAGGCACACCTGAAAAAGTAGCAAGATCACGAAAAAGCCATACTGGACGTTACTTGAAAGACGTATTGAAAGGATAATGCTTATGGACGATGAAGAGAAAAACACCGAAGAGAAGAAAAAGAAAAAGAAACCCGAAAACGAGCATCAGGATGGTTCAAAGGATGATGCTGAGAATGAAGAGAACAAGGAACAGCTTTCTCAAGAAGACTTAAAGCGTTTATTGAAAGAAATGAAGAAATTGGAAGCCCAGAAAAAGTCATCCAAAAAAAACAAAGGTCCAAAAATGATCAGACTTGAATTTGGTACGCTTTTTCATCGCAATCCCGTGTTGAATCTACTTATGTATTTCTTTTTGAACCTTGTGGTCATCTACTCCATTATGGAACTGTTTGATTTTGTTGAATTCAAAGCGGAGTTGTTGGTTATTCTACTCTTCGTATTAGCCTATACGGCGTTAGAAGTCGCGTTTCGACAATACCTTGTCAAACATCATTTCAAGTTTGTCCTGAGAACTTTGGGATTTGTCTTCTTTTTTGGGTATCTGAGCATTTTCTATCTACTGGATGCGTATGTCTTTGAAGAGAACATCCGGTTTGTCAACGAGACACTGCTTGTCATATTTGTTGGATTTTTCATCGTCTTCAGATATATACTCAGTATGCTTGTCAAAACGCTCCTTATAAAAATGAAAGGGTGATTGCGGTGCATATCACTATCGGAGAACTGGTAAAAGATTATAATATGGAAGTCTTGAGTGGTAAAGACGGGTTGGGGTCCAAAGTGGAAAATTCCCAACTCACTCGACCCGGACTGGAACTCGCGGGACTTTTCGACTTCTTTGAGCAGGATAGAATTCAAATCTTTGGAAGCAAGGAGGTCACCTTCTACGGGTGGCTCAACCATGAGGATCAAAACATCAGGGTGGATATGCTTTTCGAGAGGAAACCCCCCGCTTTCGTCTTTTCGAAACACGTGGAAGTCCCTCAACTGTTCATTGACAAGGGCAATCATTACAACGTGCCCGTACTCAAAAGCTCCATGAAAACAAGTGAACTCTTCTCAAGTCTTTATCAATACCTTTTCACCAAACTGGCTCCCAGGAAAACCTTGCATGGAACCCTTGTGGATATCAGCGGGGTAGGGGTCCTCATGAGAGGAAAGAGTGGCATTGGTAAAAGCGAAGTGGCCCTTGAGCTTGTAAGACGTGGCCATCAGCTTGTGGCGGATGACCGCGTGGACTACTATGAACGTGAAATTGGCAATGTTATTGGAGAAGCCCCTCCACTCCTTGCAAAGCATCTTGAAATCAGAGGGATTGGCATCGTGAATGTGGTCAAGCTGTTTGGGGCGAGTGCCTACAAGGAAAACAAGCGCATCATGCTGCTTATTGATCTTGTAAGCTGGGAACAGGAAAACGATTATGACCGTTTGGGCCTTAACATCCAATCAGAAAAGCTATTTGAAACGGATGTGCATCATATGACCATCCCGGTGACCGCAGCGAGAAGTGTCGCCTCCCTTGTGGAAGTGGCCGCGATGAATGCTCGACTGCATTTCCTTGGGACCAATATGGCCAAGGACTTCACCGATGCACTCACCAAGGAAATCAGTGACAAAACGCATGCCAAAAAGAAAAATGCAGACTCAAAAAATGATACAAAATCCAAAAAATGAATGAGGGATATCCGTGACTATTTTTACACAATTGCTTACAGCGGCGCATGAAGGTGGGTATGAACCGTTTTCAAACGTACTCATTGACCTGGGACCCATCACCATCTACAAATACAGTTTCATGATTTTACTGGGCGTACTCGTAGCGCTTTATCTTGGTATTAGAGAAGGGAAAAAACTGGGAATCGAGCCCGACTATATCATCGATGGTCTCATTATCATATTACCGTTGTCGATTATAGGGGCCCGTCTATACTACGTCATATTCCAATGGGATTATTATAAAAACGATCTTATGAGAATTCTTCAGATTCAAGAGGGCGGACTCGCCATTCACGGTGGGTTCATCGTAGCGGTTTTAGCTTCATTTATCTATGCGAAGAAAAGAGGTCTGGACATTTTCAGGATTCTCGACCTTTTGGCTCCTGGCTTTCTTATTGCTCAGGCGTTTGGGCGTTGGGGGAATTTCTTCAACCAGGAAGCCCATGGCGGTGTAGTAGGCGGCCTTGAAAGTGGCGTGGAAGCCTTGAGTCACTCCGAACAGTTCGCATGGCTCCACGAAACCCTTCGTATTCCGGAATTCATTGTGAATATGATGTATATCAACGGACCGGATGGCTTGAACTATTACCACCCGACGTTCCTTTATGAGTCGTTGTGGAATGTGGCGGGTTTTGTGTTGATTCTCGTACTTAGACGTACTAAATTCGTACGCTCGGGCGATATGATTGGTGTCTATTTGATCTGGTATTCAGTAGGTCGATTCTTTATCGAGGCCATGCGTACCGATGCGCTATTCATAGGTGATACAGGACTCAGAGCAGCCCAGGTCATATCCATTCTCATGGTGTTGCTTGGTACTGCGGTCATTGCGCTCAACCACTTCGTGTTGCGTCGCAAGCATTACGCTAAAATTTTAGAGGAAAATGCTTTATAATAATGAATGAGCCAACCAGAAATGGTTGTGAGTGTTAGAGGGTATGTCCCCTCTTTAATGAAACGACAAATACTAATTTATAGGTGATTGAAACTATGTATGATGTACTGATTATCGGTGCGGGTCCCGGTGGTATGACAGCCGCGATTTACACACAACGTGCCAACTTGAAAACTGCAATGATTGAAAAAGCCGCACCTGGTGGCTATATGCTTAGCACATGGGAGATTGAAAACTATGCCGGTGTCGGAGTCGTGTCCGGTTTTGAATTGAGTGACAAGATGTTCAAACATACTCAGGAACTCGGAGCTGAATATCTCTATGGTGATGTAACGAAAATCGAAAGTGATGGCAATATCAAGAAAGTCCATACGGCTGAAGGAAAAGTTCACGAAGCGAAAGCGGTCATTATCGCAAGTGGGACTGTTCCAAGATCAGTTGGAGCACCTGGAGAAGATAAATTCATCAGTAAAGGCATCAGCTTTTGTGCTGTATGTGATGGAGCTTTCTTCAAAGATAAACACGTTATCGTTCTAGGTGGGGGAAACAGCGCACTAGACGAAGCGATTTACCTTACAACCATGAATGTAAGAGTCACGGTTGTGAACATCCTTCCTGATCTCCAAGCAGACAAAGGGACAGTGGAAAAAGCCAAGAAAAATGATATGATTGACTTTATCCTTGGTCATGAAGTCGCCTCATTCAACGGTGAAGACAAGCTTGAAGGCGTCACAATCAGAGATGTGAAAACCAAAGATGAAAAAGATCTTGATGTGCAGGGTGCGTTCATATTCATCGGACAGATTCCCAACAGCGATTTCGTCAAGGATCTTGGAATCACAGACGAACGTGGCTACATAAAAGCCAATGAAAGAATGGAAACCGGCATTCCAGGCATTTATGCCATAGGCGATGTCATCCAGAAAAACCTCAGACAAATCGTAACCGCGGCAGCCGACGGTTCGATTGCTTCACAACAAGTATCGAAATACATTGAAGGTCTTGATGACTGACAATAAGAATAAAACGATGAATATTCATCGTTTTTTCTTTTTCATTGCGTTATAATGAACTGGGTGATTGCAGATGCAAACCATTTTTTATATCATCGTCTATGGATTTTTAGGGTACGTACTCGAGCGCCTTATCAACCTTGTTTTTCTGGGCACATGGCTCGATAACAGTGTTTTATTGCTGCCTATTCAGCCGATGTACGGCCTTGGGGTGGTGGGGGCTATTTTGATTTACCCCCATATTAAAAGGCTAACCATTCCTAAAGCGGTTGAAATAGGCTTGCTCATGCTCGTAGCCATACTGACTACGGCCCTGAGTGAAGCACTCTCCGGAGAGCTTTATGAATGGCTTTATGATGGAACCCTCTGGAATTACGGCACTACGTTTTCCATGTGCACCTACCCTTACGTATGCGTGCTTCCAACGTCGCTATTCGGGATCCTTAGTGGGCTCACCGTTTTACTTGTTCACCCTTATATGAAGGTCCACACAAAGGCGTTACCCAGACGACTCATCATCATGATTGTTTTACTTGTCACACTTGATTTCATATATACTTACAGTATGGATGTGCTAAGCCTGATATTCTAGGCTTATTTTAAATAAAGGAGGGATTTCCATGTCCTTTACCTCGGATGCCAAAAAAGAACTTATGAACATCGAACAGAAACCCTGTTGTGAAATCGCCTCTTTAAGCGCGATGCTAGCAATCAATGGCTATTTGTCCTTGAGCAGCGAAGGCATGAGTCTCGTATTCCAGACGACAAGTCTGCCCCTTGCCAGAAAAGTCATAAAAACCGTCAAATCCCTATACAAGGTGCATGTGGATGTCATTTATAAAAAAGGGGTCAAACTACAAAAGAAAAATCAATACGTTGTGACCATCAGAGAAAATGTCATGACCATTATGCATGAGCTCAACCTCATGGATGAGGAAACAGGATTCGCTCATGATATCGATGAAACCCTTGTGATGAAAGATTGCGACAAGCGGGCATATCTCAGAGGGGCCTTTTTAGCGAGTGGGTCTGTCAATGCCCCGGTATCTTCAAGTTACCACTTGGAAGTCAGTGTCCCAACCGAAGGGTTCGCGGAAGCACTCAGGGATCTTTTCAATGAATATGACCTCAAGGCCAAGACCTTGAAGAAGAAAAGACATTATCTGGTATATGTGAAGGATTCAGAAAAAATATCTGATTTTCTTCGTATCGTCGGGGCCACCAATGCCCTGTTCACTTTCGAAGATGAACGCATCAAACGGGATTTTGTCAATTCAATTACCCGGGTTATGAACATGGAAATTGCGAACCAGAACAAAACCTTCGAAGCGGCAAAGAAACAGTTGAATCAGATTACCCTTCTTGAGCGAATCATGGATGAAGATGATATGTCTGACAGCGTCAAGGAAGCCATATTTTTAAGAAAAACCTATCCAGAAGCGTCACTCAGTGAACTCAGTGAACTTTCCAAAAAGCATTACAACAAGCAAATCTCCAAATCCGGCCTAAATCATCGTTTTAGAGCCATTACCAAGCTTGTGGGTAAAGTGATGGAGGATTACCGTGAATAAGGCCATAGGGATAGATATTGTGGAATTTGAGGAAATAAGAGCGCACTGGAGCACTGAATTTACAAAGCGCATTCTATCAAGTGAAGAATTGGAGATTTATGATACAATGGGTACAGAAAAACGCAGACTTGAATTTCTGGCTGGGCGTTTCGCGGCCAAGGAAGCCTATACAAAAGCGTATGGGTCGTTTGATACACCCCTTAATTTCAATCAGGTCAGTATCCTGAATGAAGCAAGTGGCAAACCGTATCTCAAAAGCCCATATGGACAAGAGGACCATGTCCTGATCAGTCTTTCCCACAGTAAAAACTATGTGGTTGCCATCTGCCATCTGGAAAAAAACGGAGTGTGAACAGCATGAAAAAGATTTTATTTGTCACCACATTGTTGATGATTGGCGTGCTTGGGGCCTGTGGCTATGACTCATACGGTGATTACAAATACAGTGACTTTGACCATTTGAGTGACTGGGAAGAAGTAACGACCCTTGGTGAAGACGGATTCGAACTCTTTTATCTGTATGATAGAGACTCTTTCGGTACGTCTTGCAGTGGGTGCAATATCATCAATGAACCGTTGTTTGAATATGCAAAGGAAAATGATCAGGGGATAGAGATGCGGGTGGCGAACACCAAGGAAATTCAAGGCACCAAACCCCTTGAAATTCAAACCCGAGCCCCGAGACTCTATGTCTATCATGAAGGTGAAATCATCGATGATTATTATGGGGCATTGCCCATCAAGGAATTTCTTGAATTGGTAGAAACAGACGAATACGATTGGCCTGAAGAACCTGTAAATGAAGAATAAACCACAAGGAGCGAAAAACTATGAATAAAAGTAAACATCCTATATTGCTTTATGCAATCATTGGTCTTTTGGTACTGGCTATAGCCATCGGACCTATCTATAGCGCTTTTGCAGAGCCAAGTTTCGGTGAAGGGTATGATGACCATCCAAAAATCATGGATTTTTCTGAAATCGATGACCTCGGACAAGGTGAAACGGAATTGATTTACCGGTTCCACCCCGAATGCGGAGCATGCGTGAGAATCAAAGGCGAAGTGCTTGATTTCGCAAAAACCAATGAAGCCGGACTCAAAGTCTATATGACCCATGTTGATTATGAAGAGAATGTGCCGACTGGTCTTTACAGAGGAACCCCTTCATTGCTGGTGATAGAAAACGGTCAGGTAGTCGATGAGTTTGTAGGATCCAGCGAAATCCCGGCTTTCTTCAATGATGTCAATGACGGAACTTACGAGGTGCAATAATGGCTTTAGACAACGCTACAATCAAACGATTGGCAACGACTTTGTCAATGGATGAAAAAAGAATCAATACGGTATTGGAGCTTTTGAAAGACAACACAGTGCCCTTTATCGCGAGGTACCGTAAAGAGATGACGGGGAGTATGGATGAAGAAACCATCCGTAGCATCTCAGAAACCTATGAATACGAAAAGAGCCTGGAAGAGCGAAAAGAAGCGGTTATCCGCCTTATTGACGAAAAAGGGCTTTTGACCGATGAACTGAAAGCCTCCATCAAAAGTGCGAAGAAACTTGTGGATGTCGAAGACCTCTACAGACCTTTCAAGGAAAAGAAGAAAACCAAGGCGACGAAGGCAATCAAACTCGGGCTTGAACCGCTTGCGGATACCATTCTCAAGTTTAACAACGTCGATTTGAATGAAGAGGCTAG
>JAGYML010000032.1 GCA_018400615.1 bacterium
TATAAATATAGATGGTTTAGTTTGAAACTGTTTATACTCAAAGTAATTCTGTTCTATTCAGTTTTCAAAGACCGTTATTTGTTTCGGTTTTCATTTAAGCTTTGAAATGTTTTTCAGAGCCTTAAACAGTATACAATTGCGCAACCTCAATGTCAACAACCAATTTGAATTTCTTTGTGTTTCGCTTGTTGTTTTGTTTCGCGCAACTGTTTAAAAGTATATAAAAAATGAGCGTCTTTGTCAATGATTTACGCTCATTTTTTTCAACTTTTATATAAGGGACTTCAACGTGGCTTTGAGAGAATCAATGGCAACCTCTGTTTTCGTCTCTGTTTGGCGATTTAAGAGTTCTACTTTGCCATCCTTCAACCCTTTGCCCAAAATGATTCTGTAGGGGATTCCAATAAGATCGGCATCCTTGAACTTGACACCCGCTCTTTCTTTTCTGTTATCGAGTAGCACATCATAGTCTTCAGAGAGTGTTTCATAGATGGCATTCATTGTCTTCAAGTTCTCATCTTTTAAATTAATCGGTATCATATGGATATCAAATGGTGCTATGGATTTAGGCCAGAGTATACTGTTTTCACTGCTGTGTTGTTCCACAGCCGCCATCAGGGTTCTGCTGATACCAATTCCATAGCAGCCCATCATAAGCGGTACACGCTTGCCTTCCTTATTGGTCACGTGAGCATTCATGGATTTTGAATATTTGTCTCCCAATTTGAAGATGTTTCCGACTTCTATGCCTTTGGCTGTTGACACCGACCCTGAACATACAGGACAGGCGTCCCCATCGTTCAATTGATTGAACTCCTGGTTCCCAGCGTAATCACATTCATTACAGTAGGCAATGGTGTCCTCACCGACTTCACTCATGACCATGAATTCATGGGCGGTCTTTCCGCCAATCTGACCGGTGTCAGAGGCCACAATTTTTGTTTCGAGTCCTACACGGTTGAAAATGGTGGTGTAGGCTTCAGAAATAAGACTGTACCATTCATCGAGTCCGGCTTCGTCTTCACTAAAGGTATAAAGATCCTTCATGATGAATTCTCGACCACGCATAAGTCCAAATCTTGGTCTGAGTTCATCTCGATATTTGGTCTGAATCTGATAGAGAGCGAGTGGAAGTTTCTTGTAGGAGTCTACGTGGTCTCGTACGATGGATGTAATCACTTCTTCGTGCGTGGGTCCAAGCAAGAAGTCGCGGTCTTTGCGGTCCTTGAGACGCATGAGTTCAGGACCATATTCACTCCAACGTCCACTTTCTTCCCATAAATCTCTTGGTTGCAAGGCAGGCATAAGAAGTTCACTGCACCCTCTTTTATCGTGTTCATCGCGGACAATGGCTTCGATGTTTCTAAGCACACGCCACCCTAGCGGAAGGTATGTATATACGCCTGAAGCGGTCTGTTTAATAAGGCCTGCACGTGTTAGCAGACGATGGGACTTCACTTCAGCATTCGCCGGAGCTTCTTTCAATGTTGGTACGAACAATGTAGTTTGCAACATGGTACTCACCTATCCTATATTAAAGAGTCTTAAAATATCGTGGTATGTGATGAAGATGAAAAGGCCAATCAGCAATATGAACATTGCTGCATGAAGATAGTTTTCCACGGTTCTGTTGACTTTTCTTTTGGTAATGCCCTCGTAGCCGAGGAACACGAGTCTTCCTCCATCAAGCGCGGGAATCGGAAGCAGGTTCAATATACCAAGGTTCACAGAAAGAAGCGCTGTCCAGTTGATAAACGTTACCAACCCTTGAGAAAGTGCACTTGAGGTGATTGAATAGATGCCCACAGGACCCGCAAGATCACTGACCCCAACCACATTGCTGAAAAGGAGTCCCAATGTATCGAAAATCATCGTACTCGCACCAGCGATGCCTGTAAAGCCATGGGCGATGCTTTGAAAAAACGCCCCTTCGTGTTCAGGTGAGACGCCAATCATCACATTGACGGCCTTGACGTTTTGATTGTCCAGAATTTCCTTTTCATGTGGATCAATCTGCATGGTTTTTTCAGATCCGTCTCTTTCAACCTTGACAAGAACCAACGCGCCATCGGTGCTTTCTTCGGAGACTTGCATCACAGTTTCCCAAGAAGAAACTGTTTCACCACCGAATTCAATGATTTCATCGCCTTCTTGAAGGCCGGCATTAGCCGCCGGTGTATTGTCTGGAACCGGACCAATGATAACCCCACTCGTCACTCCTGAGGCACTTGAAAAGCCCATATTGAAAATGCTGATCCTAGGGGTGACATTATCCGTGATGCTGGACCCGTCTCTTTCAAATGTAATCGGGAGAATTCTCATGCTTCTGTTTTCCTGAATCTCTTGGGAAAACTCATCCCAGTTTGAAACAGAAGTGCCATACACATGGGTAATGGTATCTCCAGCTTCAATAACCCCGTCTGCAGGATACCCTTCTTCCACTGTACCAATCGTAGTTGTCACGCCACCTTCAGCATTGGTCTTAGGCACCCCGATAATAAAGCCGAGCAATACGAAAAGGAAAAATGCCAAAACGAAATTCATGAACGGCCCTGCAAAGATGGCTTTGAATCTGGCAAAGACGCTTTTTGAGTCGAAGCGTCTGTTTTTAGGAGCAATTTGCAGTTTTTTATCGTTGAAAACATAATGCGCCTTTTCAGCCACAGGAATGCCGTTGATGTTGAGTTCATCGGCCTCCCCACTCAAATTGAAATGCCCAATCGTCAGACGTTCAAAATCACTTTGATCATCTCCGGGTTTTACGATGATTTCATTAATTGCGTTGGAATCATCATAACGCACCCCGATTTGACTGCCTTCCTTTAAGACATCGTCATTGGCATCTTCACCCGCCATCATGACATAGCCGCCAATTGGAATGGCGCGCACAGCATAAAGGGTTTCACCTTTTTTCTTACTGTAAAGAATCGGACCCATTCCAAGAGAGAACTCGTGGCATAGAATGCCGGCTTTCCTGGCCATGATGAAATGTCCGAATTCATGGATTACGATTACAAGACTTAAAACTAACAAAAATACTAGGATATTGATTATAAACATTGTGTCACCTTCTCTTGGCTTCTTTTAGGACGAATGCTTCCACAGCGTCTTCGTGAGCCAGTATTGTATCAAGTGTCGGATTCTTTTCATTTTCAAATGCATGAAGCGCACGTTTGATGAGCGTTTCGATTTCCAGGTAATGAATGGCCCCTTTTAAAAACAGAGAAACAGCAACTTCATTGGCCTTGTTCAAAGTAGCACGGTGTAGTCCGTCTTCCTTAGCGACCGCAAGCCCAAGATCAAAAAGCGAGTATTTTTCACGGTCAATGCCCTCAAAATTGAGCGACCCTATTTTAGCGAGGTCAAAAAGGGTTCTGTATTTATGAACCTTGGATCCTTGCAAGGCACTCAAAATGGCAATCCGCATATCTGCAGGCCCCATATGAGCCAAAACATTTCCATCCTTGAAGTGCACCAGTGCATGAACCTGACTTTCTCTATGGATGATTGCATCAATTTTATCATAAGGCATACCAAAAAGAAAATGGGCTTCAATCACTTCAAATACCTTGTTCATCATGGTGGCGCTGTCAATCGTTATTTTATCACCCATCGACCAATTTGGATGTTTAAGCGCATCCTGAACAGTGACTTTTTTCAAATCTTCAAGGGTATAGTCTCTGAAACTCCCCCCAGAAGCCGTAATGATCATGGTTTCCACATCTTCAGTCATTCTGCCCTTCATGCATGCTTTCAATGCAGAATGTTCGCTGTCGATTGGGATCAACTCAGACGTCGAAGATTTCAAAGCGTCCATAATCAGGTGCCCTCCCACCACAAGTGATTCCTTGTTGGCAAGCAGAACGTCTTTGGACTGCGCGATCGTTTCAAGCGTTGCAGGCAAGCCCACACTTCCTACAAGTGCGTTCAAAACAAGCGCATCCTTATCGGTTTTCACCAATTGAATGAGACCGTCATTTTCCAGTGAAAGAAATGTCACATCCGGATAGACACTTTTTATCTTGTTTTCATACTCTGCGTGCATCACCACTGTATCAACCGGATGACGTTTCAGTATGGTCAAAATCTTTTCCACACTGTGTGCGGCACTCACGGCTTTCAACCTGAAAGACTCGGGAAATTCCTCTATGATATCAATGGCTTGTGTCCCGATACTCCCAGTCGCGCCCAAGAGTTGTATGTCTTTCATTTTAAATTCCCCCACCTAAAAGGATTACGAGGGCAAGCACGATGCTTGCGAACATGGTTGAATCAAGACGATCAAGAATGCCACCATGTCCCGGCAACAGGTTCGAAAAGTCCTTGATATCATAAAAACGCTTCATGCTTGAAGCGAAGAGATCTCCCACCTGGGCACTCATTGCAACAAGCCAGCCTGCCAAAAACACAAAGCTGTACTCCAACACAGTGGAAAGGGGAAACAAATCAACATAAAATGCGAAACCCGTGGCAATGATGGCCGCAATAACCGTACCGCCAATAAAGCCTTCCACGGTTTTCTTCGGGCTGATTGTCGGGGCGAGCTTGGTTTTACCAAAACGTACCCCCACAAAATAGGCGAAGATGTCTGTAAGCATTGCAAGCATCAAAAGATAGAAAAGCATATTAAGTCCAGTTTGCCTGATCAATGACAAAGCGAAAAAAGGAATGGCCACGTAAATAATACTTAGATAATAGCGCGATAGCAATTCGTAGGTGAATTTTCCCGATACGACGAACAAGGCCCCTGAAACCAAAGACACCATGGTGACCACAAGCAGATAAAGCGGAGATAGAAGCCCTAGGTAAGAAAAAAGAATCACACCATAGAAGGCCAGAGTAAACAAGCCTGTATAAAAATAGCCGAACAGTCTATGACCTTTGGGACTGACCATGTTGACGAGTTCGCGTACCGCAAGCAAAGAAAAGACTGCCAAGACACTATAAAAAACACTTTTGGGGACAAAAAGCAACGGTATCAAAACAACCGCCAATATAAGTCCTGTTATAATCCTCTGTTTCATGGTGTCACCTCTTCTTCTTTAATAAACCGCCGAATTTACGGTCTCTTTGTTGGAAATTCAACAAGGCTTTTTGCAATTGTTTTTCCTTGAAAGCCGGCCAATGCGTATTGGTAAAATAAAATTCTGCATAGGAAAGCTGCCAAAGCATGAAGTTGCTGATTCTTTTCGCACCGCTTGTGCGTATCATTAAATCCACTGCAGGAAGTTCTGGATGATACAGATGGTTTTTCAGTGTGTCAAGCGTGATAGCCTCTGCATAAAGTGTCCCTGCTTCAACTTTTTTGGCAATCGAGCTCATGCTGTGAAGCATCTCGGTCTGACCACCGTAGTCAAAACAAATATTCAAGGTAAGGCCCTTACGGTCTTTTGTTTTCTCTTCAGTTTCTTCCATGAACGTCTTGTTGTCCTCCCCGATTCGGTCTCGACGCCCACTGAAAACCACACGTATGGCCTTTTCCTTGAAGTCGTCCTTGTACTTCTCTTCAAACCTTTTGGGAAGTTGCATCAGAAAATCGATTTCATCCTTGGGACGTTTCCAGTTTTCTGTACTAAAAGCATAGACACTGAGCACTTCAATGCCAAGTTCATTGGCTTCAAGGGCGATATTCTTAATATTGAGGGCCCCCTGTTCATGGCCATATGAACGACCGCGTCCACGTTTTTTTGCCCAACGCCCGTTTCCGTCCATAATGATTGCCACGTGTCTTGGGACTTCGTTATTCAATACTTTGTCTTTTAAAGCCATGCACACACCTCTTTCATTTACGCACACTATTATACAACACTCAACCGCTTAAATCTATGATAGGTTGCCCCATAAGAAAAAGGCCCCCGATAGATGGGGGCCGAAATCACTAAACTTCCAAAAGATCCTGTTCTTTTCTTTTAAGTTCCTTATCAACTTTCGCAACATAATTGTCCGTAGTTGTTTGAAGATCTTCCAGTTGGCCTTGCGCTTCATCTTCAGAGATGTCGCCCGCCTTTTCAAGTTTTTTGATGGCATCCTTGGTATCACGTCTGGCATTACGGATTTTAACGCGCGCCGATTCAGCCATTTGTTTGGTTTGTTTGATGAGATCCTTACGACGTTCCTCATTCAATTGAGGAAGTGTTATGCGAATCTGTTCGCCCTCATTATTGGGGGTTACTCCAAGATTCGAAGCAAGAATCGCCTTCTCGATGTCCTTGACAATGGATTTGTCATAAGGCTTAACGAGCAATTGGTTTGCTTCAGGCGTTGCAATATTCGCCAATTGATTAAGCGGTGTCTTCGCACCGTAGTAATCCACATAAACGGGTTCAAGCATCGTAGGATTTGCACGGCCGGTTCTTACACGTGCAAATTCATGGTTCAAAGCATCAATGGCTTTGTCCATTTTCTCTTCGTTTTCCAATAGTATGTCGTCAATCATTCTAATTCCTCCTAGGAAATTACGGTTCCTATATTTTCTCCAAGCGCTGCACGCTTGATATTGCCTTCGATGTTCATGTCGAATACAATGATTTCGATGTCGTTGTCCTTACAAAGGGCTGCGGCTGTCGAATCCATGACTTCAAGACGGTGCTCAAGCACTTGATGATGTGTGAGGGCCTGATATCTCTTGGCATCTCCAAAGGATTTTGGATCCTTGTCATAGACACCATCGGTTCCGTTTTTTGCCATTAAAATGGTTTTGGCACCAAGTTCGGCAGCTCTCAAGGCACTGGTGGTATCCGTACTGAAGTATGGATTACCAGTTCCACCCCCGAAAATTACGATGGTTCCCTTTTCAAGATGTCTGAGTGCACGTCTGCGAATATAGGGTTCTGCTACTTCGGGAATATTCAAACTCGTCATGGTTCTGGTTTCAAGTCCCAATGCTTCCAGTCCGTTTTGAAGTGCCAAAGCGTTCATAATGGTTGCAATCATTCCCATGTAATCGGCACTGCTTCGTTCCATGCCCATTTCACTCGCGGTTTTTCCGCGCCAGATATTGCCACCGCCTACGATCACGCCAATTTCAAAAGTACCAACGTCATACGCATCCTTGATTTCTTTGGCAATCTCCTTGACACGCAAGGGATCAATGCTTTTACCACTATTACCACTCAAGGCTTCGCCACTTAATTTTATAATGATTCTCTTTTTATCGGTCATAGGCTTTCTCCCCTGTCTTGGCAAAACCAGGGCACATACGTGACCTGGTCAATTGTTTGGAATTATCCCTTCATTTGTGCTTTGACTTCACCTGCGAAGTCATCTGAACGTTTTTCAATACCTTCGCCTACTTCAAGACGATCAAAACGTACGATAGATACACCTTGTTCCTTAGCAAAATCCTCAACTGTCTGGTCAGGATTTTTGACAAACGGTTGATTGACAAGGCAAATTTCCTTGAGGAACTTGTTCAAGCGTCCTTCAACCATTTTATCTACAATATGTTCAGGTTTTCCTTCATTGAGTGCTTCTTTACGAAGTACACTGCGTTCGTGATCGATCACTTCTTCACTGATTTCATCCTGGTTCAAATAACGAGGGCTGATTGCCGCAACATGCATAGCGATGTCGCGAGCCGCTTGTTCATTGGTTCCCTCTACAGTGACTAGTGAAGCAATTTTTCCACCCATGTGCACGTAGGCACCGAATGTTTGTGAATCTTCTTTTGCGATGACAGTGAGACGTCTCAAAGAGAGTTTCTCACCAATGGTTGCACTGGCATCCTTGATAGCTTTATCCAAAAGCATACCGTTCAATTCAAGTTCGTTCACTTCATCAAGATTAGTGGCTTCTGATTCCACAACTACTGTTGCGATATCTTGTAGCAATGCCTTGAACGTGTCGTTTTTAGCCACAAAGTCGGTTTCAGCGTTGAGTTCGAAGATTACCGCTCTGTTTCCGCTGACTTTTACGTTGCAAAGCCCTTCTGCCGCAATACGTGAAGAAGCTTTCTTTTCAGCTTTGGAAATCCCTTTTTCTCTAAGGTAATCCGCCGCTTTATCCAAATCTTCACCTGTTTCACTTAGTGCTTTCTTACAATCGAGTATACCTGCGCCTGTTTTGTCACGCAGTTCTTTTACTAATTTTGCATTAACAGCCATGTTCGTTACCTCCTAATAGTTTACCGCTTTAATTTTAACACATAGATTGATTCTTTAAAATATAAACCCTTGTTTTTAGAAAAAAAGAGAGCTTAAAAAAGCTCTCTATTATTTTCTCAAAGCTTCGATAAGTTCAGCTTTTCTCAGTTTTGAGTATCCGGTCATGCCACGATCCTTGGCAATTTCTTTGAGCTCAGATACGGTTTTGTCTTCAAAACCATCAGTTTGAGCTTTTTTTTGAGCTTTTTCCGGTTTGGCAGCTGGTGCTTCTTTTTCAACTGCTTTTTTAGGGGCAGGTTTTGCCGCTTCTTTTTTTGGAGCAGGTTTTGCTGCTTCTTTTTTAGGGGCGGTTTTTGCCGCTTCTTTTTTTGGAGCAGGTTTGGATGCTTCTGCTTTGGCTTTTTGAGGAGATGAGTTCACTGCACGCTTCATTTCTTCACGTGAAGGAGCTTTCTTTTCCGGTGCTTTTTTTGGTGCTTCAGCTTTTTTAGCCTGTTCAGGTTTTTGTTGGGTTTGCTGAGTTTGTTCTTTTGAATCTCCGCCAGCGCCTTCAATTAAAGCGTCTGCCATTTTACCGACAATGACTTTGATTGAACGAATCGCATCATCATTCGCTGGAATGAGGTAGTCGATTTCATCAGGATCACAGTTGGTGTCCACCATTGCATAGATGGGAATGTTCAATTTGTGTGCTTCTGCAATAGCATTGTGTTCTTTGCGTGGGTCTACGATGAATAGCGCATCAGGTAATGTACGCATATCTTGAATCCCGCCTAAAAATTTCTCAAGGCGTTCCAATTCTTTTGTGAGTTCTACAGTTTCTTTTTTAGGTAGACGGTCGAATGTACCATCTTTTTGCCAAGCTCTGATGCTGTGAAGACGGCGGATGCTTTTACGGATTGTTTTGAAGTTGGTGAGGGTTCCACCCAACCAACGTTCCGATACATAAAATTGTCCTGCGCGTGACGCTTCGTCCTTGATGGTGTCTTTAGCTTGTTTTTTGGTACCGACAAATAATACTTTGCCGCCATCTTTTCCGATTTCAAGGAAATCTTTGTATGCATTTTCGATGAAGCCTACCGTTTGTTGCAAGTCGATGATGTGAATGTTGTTACGGCGTGTGTAAATGTACTTGGCCATTTTAGGATTCCAGCGTCTTGTCTGGTGTCCAAAATGAACCCCTGATTCCAATAATTTTTTCATTGCGATTACTGCCATAATGTGTTTCCTCCTATATTTTTTTGATTGGCCTCCACAAACGTCGTCGTGCAATTTCCACTTCAAAATCATGAAGCTCTTGAAATTTACACTCTTCTTGTGTGTGTATTTTACGGCATATAACAGTGTATCAAAAAAACACCTGCTTAGCAAGTGTTTTAGATAGGATTTTATAGGTTTTTATGAGCAGGTGTCTGTTTTTTACCAAGGCTGGGCATTTCTTTTTCAAATACATTGTAAAGAGGTTCATAAAGCCAAAGCACCGTAAGAAAATTGGTGGTAGCCATGATCCCTTGAAATGGCAAGTCAGCCAGCATATAGGGCCAGAGTTCAAAAACCTCGGTTTGGATCATGGTAAATGGAATAAAAACAAAGCCGTATATGAACCCGAATATGAACCCAAAAAAGGCAAGAACTTGAATATTTCTCGTTTTCCCAAGCACGGTATGCCAGGCAATGGGAATCAACATCCAGGCAGTAAGCATGGCTCCAATGGTAAAGGGATTGAGTCCTCCAAGAAACAGGTTGTCTAGCAGCACATACACCAAAATCATGATAAAGCTCTCTTTGAACGTGAAAACCGAAACAAAAAGAATGATTAGTACAGTGGTCAGCTGCACATTCGGAATGAACATGAGAAGCTGTTCCTGAACAAAGATGATGGTCACAGCCATCGAGATTAAAATCAAACGTTTCAAGGGTATCATGGTCTCACCTCCTAATCATTGACGTTTTTTACATAAAATGCATAATCGCTGTTGTCTTCAAGTTCTATATTGTCAACACCGTAGTTGGCCATCGAGCCATCCTTTTCAAGATAAAGGAAGGTGTGGTTCCAATCGGTTTGTACCCCGTCTATCCCAAGAAGAATGCGCCCCCTGGAAAAAGACGTCTCGCAATCGGTATCGGGGTTGTACTGACTATCCGCACATGTCAAATCATAGTGTCTTTGCAAGACCTTGAACAGAGTGTCCCCCTCGTAAAAGAGATGACTCTCTTCAATGACGACTGTTTCACTTTGATCATAAACAAGCACATCAATTTGGCCTTTACCGGTTGCTTCATTGTCAGAGAGCAAGAAAAACAGCCCTATGATTAAGCTAACTGCAACAACGGTGTAAGCAATGCGGGTTATAAGTTTCACAACTAATTGACCCTATAAGGATGCGTAAAGGCTTCGTCATTCAGCGATGCCTGATAAGCCGCCAAAGCAAAGAAAGCCTGCGGGGTGGAAAAATCAAGGTCAGCCGTATCGTCGTCAAGCATGTAGTTGAATGCGCCATCTTCAGTTTGATAGGCAAGCAGGTGTTCAACCAGGTTCATGTCATTCTCAACATACGTGTCTGCTCTAGGATCTTCTCCTGCAGCCAAAAGCCCGAGAATAATCTGTGAAAAGGTTGCGGCATTGTCACCATATTCATTGTTATACGCATTGGCTTTCAAGTGATCGACTATGGACGTTTCCAACGTGTCATAGTCACTGTCTTCCATCACGGAGAGTGCCATCAAAACCATACCAAGGGTGTCATTGCCCGTAGCACTCACATCAAAGGTATCGAGTTTCGCTTTCAAGTCGTCTTCAAACTGCGTATATGATTCATCATTGACAGATAGCGCCAGATAACTCATAGCAGCACTGTAAATATACTCTGTACTAGCAACAGCTTCCAAATCATCTTGCAAGGCTTTTACATCATTATCCTGTGCATACTCCACAAATATATGATTGATGAGTGTCCCTGCACCGGCTTCACTCGCCACATCAGGCATAGCGTATGCATCATCATGCCCTAAATGCGTCAAGCCCAGCACAACTTGGTGGTTTTCACTGAAATCAACGGCCTGATTTGTCATGAACAGATTCAAGGACCCATCGAGCGCCTTAAGCGTATCATCCCACCAGGACAACTCGAAATGGAAGTGGTCACCGCCATTGTAGGTCACATCACTGATGCCTAAGTCAGTCGCTTCGCCGTTTTTGTAAATTGAGATGAAATTGCCTTCACTCGCCTCAATAGCGCCAACCTTGTTCAGGAATGCACCGAAATCACTTTCCGTATAGTCAATGTCATAGGCGAATTCGAGGAGATCGAGCAATGTCTTGTCCTCGTCTTCGGTGTATGGCACGGTTTGTGCCTCTGTAGTTGCGTCTGTTTCAATAGTGAAAACAATCTTTTCTTCGTTCAGGGATTCTTCAATGTTTGCAAGCATGGATTCAAGATCATCAACACTTGTCTTGAGTGTGGTGTTTTCCTCTTCCAGATCTTCAATCCGCGATTGCATGGATTCAACCTCTTCACCTGTTTCTTCACTGCAGGCAGCGAGGGTGAAAACCAATGTTAATGTGATTAGAATGGAGAATAGTTTTTTCATGGCAGCCTCCTTGTAGTAGTTTTGTTCCAATAAAAAAACCATCCTCCTGGATGGCACTGAACAATCTACTTCGGGCCTTCAATAATGAAAAAAACGCCTCTTAGAGATTGTTACAACTCATACCCAGGAGTGTAATATCTATAAGGGTCAGGTAGGTCTACCGGCTTAACATCACTCTACTTTGCACCTTCCCGCTTACGCAGTGGTCTTATGCATTTCGTCCGTTTTACGGTTGCTGGGACAGCTCGGGATTTTCACCCGATTCCCTGTTAGTATAATACACCTAACACCTTAAATTCAGTTTATGCCTTTGGGGAAGGTTTGTCAAGAAAACAATCAAGATATGCTATAATGATTTTAAAGTGATTTAAGGAGTGACTCTATGCGTGGATTTGAAACCGCAAAAGGCTATACAAATATCAATTTACCCAAAAGAAGTACGGCGCACAGTGCCGGGTATGACTTTGAAACCTGCGAAGTGCTCACACTCGAACCAGGTGAGATAGGGCTTGCAAAAACCGGTGTCAAAGCCTACATGCAAAGCGATGAAGTGTTGAAGCTTTATCCGAGAAGTTCGCTGCCGAAAAAATTCGGTGTCACCATTCCAAACAATGTCGGCATCATTGACAGCGACTACTATGGAAACAAGGACAACGACGGCGCCATTTACATACAACTCATGAACTTCAAGGATGACCCTGTCACCATTGAAAAAGGGACACGCATCGCCCAGGGTATATTCATGAAATACCTTCTTAGTGACGACGACAAGGCTTCAGGCACGCGCAACGGCGGTTTTGGAAGTACAGGCCATTAAGAAAAGACATCAAACGATGTCTTTTTTTATGCACCAAGAGCGAACGTAAGATCCGCAGACGCCGCAAGTTCACCGTCCACGTAGGCCTTGGCCTGACCCTTGCCTACCGGCCCTTTCATCTTGGTGATGGTTACATGCAGATCAAGGGTGTCGCCTGGTTTCACCTTGCGCTTGAACCGGCATTTGTCAATCCCCGCAAAGTAAGGCGTCTTTCCACTGAAATCAGGGTGTTTCAAAAGAGCGATTGCCCCGGCCTGGGCCAGGGACTCGATAATGAGTACGCCCGGCATAACCTGTTCTTCAGGAAAATGTCCTTGGAAAAACGATTCGTTTGCCGTAACGTTTTTTACTGCATGAATGGACTGTCCTACCTGCATATCCACCACTTTATCTACAAGAAGCATCGGATATCTATGCGGTATAATCGCTTTTATTTCATCATTGTTCAACATACTATTCACCCTTCCATTTTTTAAACACCAGACTGGCATTATGGCCACCGAAGCCAAAGGAATTGTTCATGGCATAATTCAAGTCCTTGTTTTTCCCTTCATTCACAGTATAATCCAAATCACATGCTTCATCAATAGTTTGATAATTAATTGTGGGCGGAATGAATCCGTCTTCCAGGGCTTTAAGCGCAAATATGCTTTCGACTGCCCCACTTGCACCAAGCAAATGCCCGGTCATGGATTTGGTGGAACTGACTGATATCGTGGCTGCACGATCTTCGAAAAGACGTTTGATCGCAAGCGTCTCCACTTTGTCATTCAAGGGCGTGGAGGTACCATGTGCGTTGATATAATCAATATCCTCTGGTTTGAGACTT
>JAGYML010000033.1 GCA_018400615.1 bacterium
TCTATGAAGGCACTTGTGTCATTTTCACCGTTGATCGCGTAAAGTGAGGCGATCAGGGACTGGTTGTAGATGTTGGTGCTGCTTCTGGTGACGACGCGTCCTTCCCACTCTTCATCCTCTAGGGCTTCATAGGTGGTAAGTTCGTTTTCTGAAACGCGATCAGGATGGTAAACCAATACGCGGGCGCGTTTTGTAAGACCGAACCACTGGTCGTCCACATCTCTCAGATTTTCAGGGATGTTTGATTCAAGGGTACTTGATTCCACGGATTTTAAAACGTCCGCTTCTTTTGCGCGGTGAAGTCTGCCTGCGTCCGCGATGATCAAGACGTCTGCCGGGGTGTCTTCCCCTTCGTTTTCGAGTTTGTTGATCAAGCGGTCGGCTTCTCCGCTTACAAGGTTCACTGTGATGCCGGTTTCTTCTTCAAACATATCGTAGAGATCCCTGTCTGAATCATAGTGGCGGTCACTATAGACTGTGATGTTTTCTTCACTGTCACTATCCACTCCGAAAGTGCATGCTGAAAGTGAAAAAACCAAGGCAATCAGACTAAGAATCATTATAGGGTGTTTCATTGAAATCACTCTTTCTATTTATAAAATTTATGACTTGCATTTTTGAGTATAGCCTATCCTCAGAAATTTAACAAAGCAGATGGCAGTTTTTCCAATTAAACCCCTGAATCGTGTGTTTTTTAAAATAATGTAATGGATTCATTCCACAATTCCAACCAAAAAAAAGGTGCCCTTGGGCACCTCTAGACTCACTGCTTTTTAAGCACTTTCTTGTTGAACTTGGCGTAATAACGCATGACTTCTTCTTCACTGAAAGGGCCTACCCTTTCTTCCACCATGGTTTTGAGTTTGTCGAGTTCAGTCTCCAGAATGGCTCTGAGTTTCTCAGGATAATCCATCTTCTTCTTATGGACGGTGTATTCCCCTCTGTCAAGCACCTTGTAAGACCCGTTTGGAAACACTTTGATGTCGAGATCGTAATCGATATACTTGAGGGCTTCATCGTCGAGGACGTAAGGTGAAGCGATGTTGCAGTAATAGTAAATGCCGTCTTTTCTGAGCATGCCAATGATATTGAACCAGTGATCTTTGTAAAACCACACCACACTGGGTTCACGCGTATGCCAGAAACGTCCATTGGCTTCGATTACGCGTGTGCGCTTGTTCGCAACGACTACCTTTGAAGAAGTGACTTCGAGAACCTTTGCCTGTGTCCAGATTCTATGCAGAAGCTTATTGTGCTTATAGCTTTGGATCGTGAGTCTGTCTCCGAGTTTCAAAGACATGGGATCACATCCTTACACTAGCATTATAGCATACATCGAACTTTGTCAGACATACAAATTAGTCACGGTCCAAAAAGTCCGAACCTTTTTGAACTTCTGTTCCACTAAGCCCTTTGAAGGCCTGCTGGCGCATGGCCTCGTAAGCCACGATGGCGACGGTGTTGGCAAGGTTTAAACTCCGCATGCTTGCATGCATGGGGACTCTGAATACATCGCTTCGGTATGTGTTGAGAAGGGCCTTTGGGATGCCTGAAGATTCACTGCCGAATATAAGATAAAGGTCTTCTTCACTGGCTTGCATATCGACACTGTCAGGGGACTTGTCACCATAACGCGAAAGAAAGATGAAGCGCCCTTTTCTTCCATCCATGAACTCTTCAAACGTGTCATGGACTTCATAGACCATCTTGCCTTCATAATTCACTGAACTTCTTGCGATGGATTTTTCATCCAGGCGAAACCCCATGGGCTCGATCAGATGAAGTTTCATATTCATCGCGACTGCGGTGCGCATGATGTTGCCGGTATTTTGTGGAATTTCAGGTTCATACAATACGATATGGTTCATATTAACGCCTCCAGGCTTCAAGTATGCGTCGCACGGTTTCTTCGAACCAAGGGACGTGTTGATAATCTTTATAGGTCTTTTCAACCATTGGAAGGCTTTCATCCATCCCCTGGTTGAAAAGGAGTGCGATGGCGTTTCGCTTGATTACAAGCCCGCCACGCCAAGCAAAGGCGTAGTGCCCAAATTGACGTTTGAACTGCTTGTTGGAGAGTTCAAGAATGCTTTCAAGGTGAAGTTGCGAATTTTCATCACTTTCAAAGACTTCTCTTTGAACAGGGTTTATGTTTTTGTTTTTGGGGCAGACATCCTGGCAGATATCACACCCGAATACATAGGTCTTGAAATCACGGAGTACATCAAGATCATAAGGTTTTTTCTCCTGAGTCTTAAAGGAAAGACACCGTTCCTTAATGAACCCTTCCTTGCTTAAAGCGTCTGTGGGACACGCGTCGATGCAGCGGGTGCACTCACCACACGTATCGTATGGATAGGGATTGATCTCAAAAGGGCGGTCAATCAGAATCGTTGCAAGATAAAGATGGGTTCCAAACTCAGGGTGTATGAGAAACTGGTTGTAGCCGATGTAGCCAAGGCCACTCAAGTAAGCTGCAAACCGTTCATCAATCGGAGAAATGTCACTTGCGCCTTTTGAGTTGATCCCACTTTCGCTCAAACACGCTTCAATGGCTTTGAGCTTGTCCTGATATACAAGATGGTAATCACGCCCATGGGAATAGCGTGATACCATGCCGTACCCTTTCCCCTTGTATGTCGGTTTGCCTTTGGGAAATGAAAGGGCAAGCGTAAGGATTGTATCAAACCCTTTCAACGACGAAAAATCCTCATCAAGATGAGAAAAATGTTTTTTTCTTGCGGCGATGTAGGCTTCTACACTTACAGCCTTGTAGTCATCGACGTGTTTTTTGAGGAGTGCTTCTATCATGGAATGCCCCTAATTATAAAGGTCGGTGGATGCAAAGCATCTCACCGACCCATCGTTCCGGCCGGAGCCGGTCATGTCTTTACCACGTGAAAGACATCAATTCACTTACAGTATAGCATAATTTTTATATTATTGGTGGTTCTTACGAATTTTTTCAACAAAATCCGGGTCAAACCGTTCGCTTTTGAACATGTCGATTTCTGCTTTGTAGGGTGGGTAGAGTCTTTTCTTGGATGCGTCGTCTTTGGTGATATAAGGGGTTTCAAGTATTTTCGGAATGCCTTTGAAGGCTTCATGATGGACGACTTTGTTGAGCGTGTCAAAGCCGATGTGTCCCATGCCGATATTGGCATGGCGGTCCTTGTTGGCGCCCAGTGGATTTTTAGAGTCGTTGACGTGCACGACCTTGATGCGTTCAAGGCCAACTGTATCATCGAATGTTTTGAGGACCCCTTCAAGATCATTCACAATGTCATACCCAGCGTCATGGACGTGGCATGTATCAAAACACACACTCAGACGTTCATCCTGTTCAACGCCATCGATGATGGCTTTGATTTCTTCAAAGGACCGTGCAACTTCCGTCCCCTTGCCTGACATGGTTTCTATGGCAATGCGCACGTCTGTTTCGGGGGTGGCGTCAAACACCTTGTTGAGGCCTTTTATGATACGCTTGATGGCTTCTTCGCTTCCGGTTTTGACGTGAGAACCCGGGTGAAGCACGATGTCTTTCGCGCCCAATGCCTGGCTTCTTCTGATTTCTTCACTTAAAAAGTCTGCCGCAAATTGTTGTTTTTCAGGGTCCGGATTGGCGAGGTTCATGATATAAGGCGCATGAATGACGATGTCTTCAGGGTTGATGCCTGATTCTTTCATCAATGCATGGGCATTTTCTATGTTCATGTCTTCTATGGGTTTTCTTTTGGTGTTCTGTGGAGCACCGGTGTAGATCATGAAGGTTGTGGAGCCATATTCAAGGGCTTCCTTGACACTGCCTTCAAACATGGTTTTGCCTTTCATGGAAACATGTGAGCCGAGTTTAAGCATATTATCTTCCTTTGCGCTGTTGTTTTTGGTGGAATTTCTTTTTGTAGCCTGGTTTGACCTTTTCATTTCTATCTTTGGGATGGGTCTTTTTCTTTGGGGCTTTTGAGGCAACGGTATGCATCATGGCTGAGTCGCTCTTGATGTCTTTCAAAACCCCGTTTTTAACGTCTACGAAATTGAGTGGCACATTCTCTTTCATGAGAAAGATGAAGGCATCCGAATCATCTCTTTTATAAAGCGAGATGACGTCCCCACTCATGCCCATGCGTCCGGTTCGCCCGGCGCGATGGATATAGAATTTCATGTCTTTTGGGAATCCGGTGTTAATGACGTGTGAGACCCCTTCGATATCGATGCCTCTGGCAGCGATATCCGAGGCGACCACGTATTGTACACGAAGCTTGTCGATGTCACGAAGTACCTGCTTGCGTTCACGTGGGGTGACGTCTCCGTGAAGTTTCGTGACTTCAAGGCCTTGTTGGTGGAGATGGCTTGCAATGAGGTCAACGTCATCTTTTGTATTCGCAAAAATCATCGCAAGGTAGGGGTTGATGGCTCCAAGAAGCTTGTCCAGAGTATCAAAAAGGTTCTTCTCATGCATTTTCATGAATTTGTGGGTGATGGGTAGGCGGGTGAGGCCTTTCGATCCCATGTCTATTTCAAACGGATTGCGCATGCTTTTCTTGATGAAATCGCGAAGGGTTTGGGGGATGGTGGCTGAAAATATCATGAATTGTGCCTCATTCAAGATGGAAGCGATGGCTTCCATTTCCTTCAAGAATCCAATTTCAAGGGCCATGTCCGCCTCATCGATGATGAGGACGTTGGCCTTGTGAAGTTTCAAGAGATTTTCTTTGATTGCAAGGTCGTAGATTTTTCCGGGGGTGCCAATGACTATTTGGGGCTGGCTTTTTTCAAGGCGTTTCATTTCCTTGTCACGGTCATTGCCTCCGGTGTAGCTTCTTATGTCTATGGGGTCACTGCAATACTCTGCAAGTTCAACTGCCATGGACTTGAGTTGTGTCGCCAAATCACGCGTAGGCGCAAGGATCACGGCTTGAACGGATTTATCCTGTTCTCTGAGTTTTTCAAATATCGGCAACAAGAACGCATGGCTTTTGCCGGTGCCTGTTTCACTGGCCGCGATGATGTCCTGATTTTTAAGCGCTTCAGGAATGACTTTTTCCTGAATGGGACTTAACTGTTGAAAATCAAGTCCTTTTAGGGCATCATGAAGGTAGGGTTTGGTAAATTTAATCATAGTATCGCCTCTTTCTCATGGTTCATTATACACTAAAATGACCAAGCATTACCATCATAACACACTAAGGAGCGTGTGACCATGCAGGTTATCTCACTGACGCCTAGAGGGTATTGTCACGGGGTCGTTTATGCCATCAAAACTGTCAAGAAAATCGCTAGGAATCCGCATGTCAAAAAACCCATTCATGTCCTTGGCATGATTGTCCACAACAAGAAAATCGTTGCCGATCTTGATGAACTTGGTGTGAAAACCCTGCATGAAAAAGGGGTCAGCCGCCTGGCACTCCTTGATAGAATTAATGAGGGGACTGTAATTTTCACTGCCCATGGTGTGAGCGACCAAGTAAGGGAAAAAGCTGAAGCCAAGGGGCTTGATATCATTGATACGACGTGCCGGGATGTCATTAAAAGCCAGGGCACCATCAAAACCTATCTGGACCAGGGATACGATGTACTGTTCATCGGTAAAAAGGACCATCCTGAAAGTGAATCCGCAAGGGCACTAGGTCGTAGAGTCCATATCATTGAAAAGAAGGATGACATCGAACCCCTTTCAATTAACAACGACCACATTGCGCTCACAAGCCAGACCACGATGAGCATGTTCGATATCTTTCATCTGAGCGAAGCCTTGAAAAAAGTCTATCCCTCATTGATACTCATCGAAGAGGTTTGCAATGCGACCAAGACAAGACAACTCGCAGTCAAGACCCAGGACAAGGAC
The DNA here is from genome assembly GCA_018400615.1 of bacterium. Taxonomy (GTDB): domain Bacteria; phylum Bacillota_I; class Bacilli_A; order Izemoplasmatales; family Izemoplasmataceae; genus M55B118. Next base: position 5,846 of record JAGYML010000033.1, read on the forward strand.
ACTGACCACTGTTACGTGGTGGGAGACCCGAATTCCAACAACTCCAACAAGTTGGTGGAGGTCTCAATCCAAAGAGGCGTTCCAGCCACACTCATTGAAAGTGTGGAAGACATCCATGTCCCAGACCTGATGACTTTTGAGAAGGTTTCTGTAACCAGTGGCGCAAGCACCCCCACCAAAGTCACAAGTGAGGTCATCACCTTTCTTAAAAACTTTGATGGGGAAAATCCCTCAACGCACTCCAATACAAGTACTGTGAAGGACACGAACCTATTTAAATAACAAAGCATCGAAGGACTCGGTCCTTCGATGCTTTTTGTTTGGAACTTGGGCTATGAAACAGGGATATCCATGTGGTCTTTCATGTTTTTACGTCTTGATTGATACTCTGACATTCTGGCTTCTTTGTTTTCCTGGAAGTCTTGAGTAAGGCCGTCAATATCCACTTCAGGGGCGTTGCCCTCTTCTACGGCCTGATTGCGAGCTTCTACTTCGCTACGAACTTCATCTTCAAGGGCGCTTTTCATTGCTTCGCGGGTTTGTTGTCTGTTGTTTTTGAATGATTGCATCTGATTGTGATGGTCGCTGACAAGGATGGCCATGATATCTCCCATGTCCATTTCAAGCGCTTCTTCGAATGTGATGTCGCCATCAATTTCGACAGCTCTCGATAGGAGTCTTGCACGTCCAACACCGATGCTGTGTTCTTCAGCCAGGGTATGGTATATGTCATCCATGCCACCCGCCATGACTGCTGCACCGACGCCTCTTTCTTCAAGATGATTTCTTACTTCAGTGTTGACGTTTTCTTCAAACGCCTCATCTTCACCGTCTGTGGTAATGAATACGGCATTGTCTTCACTGTTTACATCCAAGTAGCCTGTTTCTATGGCTGCATCAAGATATAGGTCAAGTGCGTCTTCATACGCCATACCTTCAAAGTCAAGATCGGCGGCTACTATTTCTGCATCTTCATTGAGTAGGGTGTAACTTTCAATCTGGTCGTCTTCATTCACCACAAATTCAATTGATGGGTTGATGTCTACCGCCAGGTAGCTTGTCCCATCCTCAACTGTTTCCCCTGAACATGCGCTCAAGGTTAGTGCTAAAACCAATACACTGATAATCGCAAATACCTTTTTCATAGTATTCGCCTCCTTTTCACCCTTTAAACAAATGAGAAACCCTATTTATTGGTGTAATAAAAAAATCCTTTGAGTGGAAGGCACTCAAAGGATTGATTTTTTTAATCAAGGATGATTGGATCACTTGTGATGACATTGCCGGCACGTTCATACTGGATGGTAATTTCAGTCCCAATCAAAGTATTCAGGACGGATTCATACAGATAATTCCCATTGTAGATCACTCTGAAGTCATCCATGAATTCCGTTTTGTAGCCTGTGATGCTATCACTTTCCTGCAAGCCAAGCGCATCGGCTGTGCTGCCAGGCGAAACACTCGCGATGCAGGCCCCATACTCACTGGTGCACTGCGAAGGGTCACTCATGGAGACACCAAGCAAGGCTCTTGAGACTGTGCCATCATCCTCAATGTCTTCAATCATGCGCTTGAGGGTATTGGAGGTTATCGCAAAGCCCATGCCTTCCACATTTTCTCCGATGAGTTTGAGCGTGTTCATTCCAATGAGCTCCCCTTGTGCATTCACAAGCGCACCCCCGCTATTTCCAGGAGATATCGCAGCATCATGCTGGATGAATATGGCTCTGGTGCCATTATCATCCATATAACGCATGGGGGAGGCAACTATGCCCTCAGTAACACTGCCGACATAATTTTGGCCTTGAGGACTGCCCAGGGCATAGACTCGCTCACCTGTCACGACGTCATAGGAGTCCGCGATTTCAATGGTATCCACAGGTTGGGCCGGTGTAAACTGAATAACCGCAATATCGGTTTCCGCGTAGGTGCCAAGCACGCTCACATCACTGTCTTCCACTATATAGTAGTTATTGAAATATTCATACACTATCTGCAAAGACTCATAATTCTCGATTACGTGGTGATTGGTAATCATGTTGAAGGAGCCATCTGCATTGGCCTTGTAGACAATGCCGGAGCCCGTGCCATCTTCACCTTCTACAGAAGAGAAGTTGTTGACCCCCACGATGGCACGGTTGATGGATTCAACCATGCTGATTGCACTGTAGTTTTCATTGACCGTTTCACCAGTGGAAACGTCAACCCATTTGGCATACAGCGTCTGATCCTCACTTGGCATGGTCGAGGATGCAAATGCAACGTTGAAAAATTCGTCTTGATACCATCCCATGAAATCATAGTCCGGATTGGAGGGGTCTGGAAAATCTATCGAACTTCCATAGGGTTTGGTAATTGTGAACGTATTGCCAGTCAACGTATCGAACGTAAGGGTTATGTCTTCTTTTATGTATTGTGCTTCAATCACTTGATTCTCAGTGGCTGTCTCAGGATTCACACTGTAACCATCAAACACATACCCTTCGACTTCAGGCGCACTTGGATAGGTGATTGAGGCGCCGTTTTTGAGTGTTTGAACATCAAAAACCCTCCCTTCAAAATCTTTGAACTGAACAGTATGAAGTGTATTGTTCAAATGCAGGGTATCCGTTGTGCCATCCGTATACGTAATGATAAGTTCCGATTCGTTTTCAATATGTGCAAACTCAATCAAGGCGTCTGAAAGATCCAATGCGCTCACATGGATTTTACCGACGTTGAGTGTAGACTCATCACTAAGTGAGAATACCAATTCGTCCTGTTCGTTGAAATAGGCGTCCGACACGGATACACCGTGAATGGTCTCGATCCAGGTTTCATAATCCTCTTCAAGTGATGCATCCATGACCCCCAGGGTATGGATGGTATGCAGCAAGAGAGTGCGATTGTCAGCCACCAGTGTTACATCAAAATCAAAGGGCTCACCTTCATAAGTCCCCTCAAGTGTATGGGTTCCTTCACTCTCAAGCGTCTCCTTTGAATCGGAGGTCAAATACGTTTCACTCAGACTCACGGTTTTTAGGTCTTCTTCTTCCATTTCAACTTCAAGTTGAATGGTTGAAAGATTGAATTCATCTATCACATAGGCGTTTTGAATACTTGATGAATCCACATTTACAGCACTTACTTCAGGGTCATTCGAACCAAGAGATAAGTCCAAATCACACGCAGCTAGTGTAAAAAGTCCTCCAATTACCCCTGCTAGTAGTAGAGTCAGTTTCAATAATGACTTCATGGAATCACGTCCTTTATCTGATTATAGAATAGCATATGAATCAGCCATTGCGTGGTTTAAAACATATATATCAAAAAAATTGCCGAGCCACGCATAGCGTGACCCGACAATCAGGTTAGGTATATTTAAGCTATGAAGGCCGTGGTGTCAGTTTGATCAGTCTCTTCATCAGGGGTAACGTCTTCTTCAGGCGTGGTGTCTTCTTCAGGTGATTCTTCATCATCATCTGAGAATGGACCGTGTCCACCCATGTGACCTCTGGCTTTGTCTTTGATGTCATTCATTCTATCATCACGGTTTTGGGTATTGTTTTCAACATTTTGACGGACGCGTTCTTGAATCTGATCCCAGTCAACGTCGCCTTGGAAAGCTTCGTTTTCTGAATCTGCGTCAGTGTTGTTGTTTCTGCGACTTTGCATTTCTTCTTTCATCGCATTTTTGAATTCACCGCGTTCAGAACGTTTCTCATCTATGAACTCATCTCTTTGTGCATGGTGTTCAGTTCTGAGAATGTTCATGATTTCGCCCTGGTTCATCTCTACGGCTTCTTCAAAGGTAAGATCCTCTTGAAGCGTTACCGCTCTTGAAATCATACGGACTCTGCCTAAGCCAATATCATATTCTTCGGCAAGGGCACCGTATTCTTCTTCGAGATTGGCATCAAAGGCTGCGCCCATGATTCCTTTTTCTTCAAAGTGGGTACGGATTTGTTCTTTAACGGCTTCACGAAGTGTGCCATCTTCATTAAGTGGTACTTCTGTGTTGCCTTCCTCATCCGCTGGTTCTTCTTCAGTACCTTCTTCTTCAGTAGGTTCTTCGGTATCCGAAGCATCTTCACTGGTAGAAATATAAACCGCGTTATCTTCAGCGTTGGCATCGATATAACCGGTTTCCTCTGCGGCGTTCAAATAGACTTCAAGTGCTTCTTCATAAGTCATGCCGGTGAAGTCGAGATCGGCTGCTACAATTTCAGCGTCTTCATTGACGAGGTTATAGCTTTCGATAATGCCGTCTTCATTGACAATGAACTCAATGGAAGGGTTGATGTCAACAGCCAGGTAGGTCCCTTCTTTTAGATCCTGTGTATCGTCTGTGGTGTCGATGTTACAAGCGGCAAGTGTACTTGCGAGTGTAATGACACCGAGTAGTGCTAGTAATTTTTTCATGATGTGTGCCTCCTTTTAGTTTTTCACTCTTTAAACAAGTGAGAGGTTCAAATTATTGGATTGAATTTAAATTAAATCAAGTAGACGGAAGTTTATAGGGGGAAGGGATCTTCCGTCCATACTCAATTAAAGATGTTTCCTTAATTTAAGAAACATTGAAAGTAGGCTATATCAGTCCCACTTTCACCCTTTAAACAATACAGAAGGTGTTTTTATTGGAAAAACTTAAAAGATTTTGAAACAGGATTTCAAGGGGGATGTCTCAATCATATAATAAGGATGCATACAAGAATTCTTGGTCGAATAACAATCAAAGCCTAAATATTTGTTTTTTTTGACAAACTATGCTAATATAAAAGTAATCAAACTAATGCCCACATTTCTTTTGGGTGAATAGGTTTGACAAAGCCAAACCCGGAGCAATCCGGCGACGGAAAACTATAGGGTCTCTCTGAGATTGCCAGTTACCTTGCTTATCACAAAGGAAGTGCTGATGATGAAAAAAGTCATCGTCTTGAGTGCATTGGTTTTATTTATTTTTAGTTTCTCTTTTAAACTTTTCCTTGACTGGGATGATGCCAACGAGCATCGTCACACACTGATGCTGGATGGGTATTACATCGAAGAAGTCGAAACGACTTATGAACCCAATCAAACACTCGTTCCCAAAGGATCATTCCTTACAATGGGTGATGTGGATGAGATTACGTACACCTATGATCTTTTGGTCATGCCAGACAGAACTATTTCTTCTGACTTTCAAAACGTCGTCTTGAGAACAGCTGAAGGCGAAGTAAGTGATGTCCATGGCCTATTCAACATAGAAACAAGGACGCTCTCATACAACACACTGAAAGATGCACCTTATGACGCCATGACAGTTGAGTCGACCATTACATTGGACAGCCCCCAAAACGATGAACAATCCAAGTTTTTAAATGATTTGCAAAGTTTGTCTTTCAATGTTTCACTGAACTCCGAAGAATGATGGCTCCCCTCCATCATTCTTCATTTTTTTAGATTTTTTCATCCTTTTCAAAATAATTATTCTAAAAATTACGGCTTGCCTATAGGAAAACCAAGCTTTTTTCAATAAAATGTAATGATTTCAGTTCAAATACCTTGACACCTGATGCTTCTTTGTATATAATGTAATCAGAATTAAAAATAAACCGCCAAACCCGGAGCAATGCGGGGACGGAAAACTAAAGGGTCTCTAAGAGATAGCCAGTTGCCAATGTGCAACTGACTTTTTATTTACCAAAAGTCCCTGCACTTTCGTACTAAAATAATGTTAAAGGCACGAGTGGAGCAATCCATTCACGCAAAGCTATAGGGCCTTCCGGGGTAGCCAGCTGTCATTGAATCCTTTTTGGATATGACAGCTGGTTTTTTATTTCAAACCTTTTATCATTCCTTAAGGGACAAACATTACTGACAAGGGAGTGATGCTATGCCCGGTACCAAGAAGATCCAACTTGGAATTCTTGGCTTGTTAATTATCGGATTCGTTTTCACTGTTTCTTCCGCTTTTGCTTATTGGCAGGAAGTCACTGTTTCCAACACCGTGGATGTAGTGGTCATTCGTGAAGGTGCTCAGCTAATTGTGGATGATCTCAACGATCACACAGATGAAAAACAGCTGGTACCCAAGGGAAGACGCGTATTCACAAGTGATGTGGATGAAGTTGATTTTGCTTACAACGTGGGCATTTCAAGAGAACTGATCAATACGGTCAATCTACACGTTGAAGCTACAGACATCACCATCGGTGGTGATGATACATACGCCCATCTCATAGACATCAACATCATGGGGCAAGGTAGCAACGCCACAACCGATCTGTTTAACGACACCGTGAACATCACAGCAACCGTCACGCTCATCGAACCAATTGATGAAGCGGAAGCGTTACAAAAGAACCTGGACACAAACAGCATAAACGTTGAAGATTCCAAAGCGGCCTATGAAACCATAAAAGGTGAACCCATCGAGTTCTCATTGGAATTCAGTCTCAGTAACAAAGAAACAACCACTAACGAAGACAGCAACAATGATTCACAATAATAAAAAAAATAAAAAAATTAGAGGAGAGATTCATATGAAATCAAGAAAAATGATCATCGCAGTACTATTATTCGCAGCAGTCGCAGTATCAGGAGCCACTTTCGCCTTTTGGGC
>JAGYML010000034.1 GCA_018400615.1 bacterium
ACTGGTCCTACAACTACATGGGATCCAACTGAATGGGATGTATATCCTCAAGATACATTCGAATATCTCGGTTCCCATACAATGGAGTAACAGATAACTGTTCAATAATAAAAGCCGCATTTACACTTAATTGTGTAAAGCGGCTTTTTCTTTTGATTAGGCCATGGACTTGGAAAAGTCTGGATGGGATTCATGAAAGGCAATCTTGTCTTTGAGAAACGCTTCAAGTTCGTAGAGTATCTGGTACAACACTGCCCGTGTTTCAAATTCACTTCTTGTCTTTGGGAGGTTTGAATTTTCTCTGAAGTCCTTGAGCATGGTTCGAAGTTCCTTGAGCTGGTCTTCTGCCTTATTGGCATAGCCTATGTCAGTGATAAGCTCTTTTAAGTAGTCGGCAATCACCGAAGCGTTTTTATGATGACAGTCAAGTCTGAGTACGAGTTCATGGGCGCGACTGAGTCTTTTCATCTGAGAGCGTCGCATTCTGAGGTAGTCAATGTAGCGCTCATCATTGTCAAAAAGAATGTCCTTGTTTACCTGCATCGCTTCACCAAGAATGGTTTTAAGTCTGTTTTTAAGAGGGTCGTGATCTCTAATGTAGGAGGCTTCGTCTCTCAGGCTTTTTTCAAGAAGTGTGATGTCTTCTTTGATTAGGGCATCAATATCCAGGGTGTAGGCTCTTAGTTCTTTTTGTGAATTGACAGGATAAAACACGTTGAGTAACAAAGCCACTGTGATGGCGATGGCAATCAATGCGAACGTATTGAGTAAGACACCTGCGTCAAAGGATCCGTGTTGTAAAAGAATATTCGCAAGGACGAGACTCGGTACAATGCCCTCATCCATTTTCACAAGGAAAGACACCGTAATGAATACGACAGTAAACAAGAAGAATACCGCCATCGAATAGTCAATGAGTACGAACATCAAAGAGGCGAGCAGCAAGGCAAGCAGTGCATCCACAAAGCGTTTGATCGCAAGGTTGATGGAATCCGTTTTCGTGAGTTTGATGGACAGTATTGCGAGGATACCTGCAGTAATCGCGGATTCCACATTGAACAAAAGCGCAATGGCCGTGGAAGCAAGACTCGCAATGAGCATTTTAATAATCGTGTGGGTGATTCTATTCATGGTTTCCTCCTTTATAAGAGTCCATAGTATCTGAACAACGTGATAAGTATGAGCAGCGTAAAGACCGACAACAGCGTTGTAATGACAACGATGTGCGAAGCGACCTCGTCATCATGGTTCATGCCTTTGGCAACCGCGACACTCGCAATGGCTACAGGGGAGGCGAATATCGCAATAAGCGAAGACCAGGTGCCTGAAAAATCAATGAACGGACGTAAAAGCAACGCCAAAGAAAACACAATGATGGGTACCAAAAGCATTCTTCCGAGTACGGCGAATATCAGAGGTTTTTTGAAGCGTGCCATCCGCTTCAAATAAAACTGTCCCCCTATGGCTATGAGTGCTAAGGGCGTAGCGGTACTGCCAAGCATGTCAAGGGTTTCTGATACCACACCGAGATTGGAAAACTCCAAATCCAATGCACTCAGACCCATATAGGCGAGAAGCCCAAGAAGTGTCGCAATCATGATGGGGTTGAAAACCGTCGTATTGAGTATGGAATTCAGCGTCATGGGTTTGGCTTCATCATCCACCGACCAGTGATCAAACATGAAAAGTGCCAGGCCATTCGTAATCGGCAACAGGAATGCATTGAATACCACAATGACTTCAAGTGCGTTTTGTCCGCCCAGACGCATGGCGAGGGGAATCCCGATAAGCACGAAGTTTCCCCGGTGAATGGCTTGGTGCAATACTGCTCCATAAGGCTTTTTAAGTTTGAAAACGAGAATGAATGCATACGCCAATGCCCCAATCAATACAATCATGAGCACGGAAAAAAGCACGACATCCCATTTGAGATTCTCAAACGTTGATACCGAAGCGATGGTTGTAAAGATAAGGGCTGGCAGAGCTATGGTGAATACAAAGGCATTCAACTTGTCAATGAATGATTCGTTGAGGACATGGCTTATTCTGAGTATGTAGCCAATCGCACCAAGAAGCATCAAAGGGCCGATGGCGGTCAGGGTAAACGCGAGCGTTTCCATAATTTCACCTTATTCATGTGGAGTGGGATCAAGGCACTTCGCTGTATCGTTTTTGGGATTGTTCACGATTGAATCCACCGGATAGTGAATCAAACGTCCCGCGGGTTTAGGGTCTGTCAGAGCTTTGAGTTCATCAAGGCGTCCATTGTTTTTGGGATGAACCCACTCATGTCTTTCGCCCTTGGTCAGAATGACTGGCATGCGGCTATGCACCCCGTTCATATCATCATTGGCTTCATGGGTCAGAATCGCAACCGTATATTCAATGTGACCATCAGCTTTTTTTGAAGGCGTATAGATACCGGCCATGGTTATAAGTGTGTTTTCCTTTTGAGTAAAACGCATGGGCACCTTGGCTTCTTTGCCCTTCTTCCATTCATAAAATCCATCTGCAAGAATAAGACAGCGCTTTGTGGCAAAGGACTGTTTGAAGAGTGTCCGTTTTTCAACCGTTTCGCTTCTGGCATTTATGACAGTGAAATTGGAATCCTTTGAATGCCTTGGTCTAAAGCCCCACTTCAAGGGGCCAAGGCGGTACTTCTCACCATCATGAATGAGGGCCAGTATGGTTTGTGAAGGCGCGATGTTGTACCTTGGAAGGGCGAAGCTATCATAGTCCACATCCAAGTCAAACTCAGAGAACAGCGCATGTTCAAAGGGTGTCTTGTCCAGGGCAAGTGAAAAGCGTCCGCACATGTCATTCACTCCCCTTCAAGGCTTTGGAATACAGCATGATTTTAAGCGCTCTTGTTCCGTCTTTCAAAGGTTCTTGAATCGTGGTTTCGCCTTCCAAGTGATACCCGTTCGCATCATAAAAGGCAACCGTACACTGTGAGTCAGTAAACAGATAGTAGTGGGACTTCCCCTTTTGACGCAAACGCTTCTCGAACCGTTCAATGAGCTTTTTCCCAAGTCCTTTGCGTTGATAAACGGGATTCACCATAAAAAGAATGAGTTCGATTTTGAGTGTTTTTGATTTTTGTTTGTCAAGCGTCTTGTAAGCTTTATACATGTTTTTAAAATGCTTGAGGAGCTTTCGTGACTCCTTGGAATAAACTTTCAACTTAAGCGCGTAATAGACATACATGACATAGTCATAGACATTGAGTGAACTTTTCAAACTGCTGGTGCGCGCGAAAGCAACCCCCGCCAATTCACCATTTACATAGGCCACCTCTTTATAATCGCTTTCGAAAAGGGACCTATGCACATCTGTCTTGATAAAGGCGTTTCTAATCACTTCATTGTCCGTATATTCATTGTAGCTCCAGATTTTTTCAAGGATGTTCTCAAAAACCGGTTTAGCCTCTTTGGGCATCTTTTTGAATTCCAGTTTGTCTTCCATAACGTCACCACCCATAGTCTTTTTCATTATAACACAGGAGAATGCCTATTTTGTGCCCGATTTAATTGAAAAACCTTTAAAAAAACAGGTTTATGGTGCATAACGAAAGTAGAAACCATTTAGGAGGGATTTAGAGTATGAAAGATGTAGTAAAGTTTTTTGATGGGCTCCCGTTCATTGTAAAAATCATTTTCGCTTTACCTTTTATTGATGGCTTTGCATGGGGGATTTACCGTTTGGCCAAAGGCCTTAGCAGAAATGATCTCTCACTGATTATCGCCGGTATAGTCTGGATTTTTGTAGGGTGGGCAATCCTTTGGATTGTGGATATGATTACCATCATTTTACACCAAAAACCTACGATTTTCGCTTAACTTTAATTAAAAGACTGTGACCCGCAAATTCAGCGGGCCACAGTCTTTTTTTATTGAATGGGTTTAAAACGCCACATTGAAACCTTTGAACGTCTTGGTGGTCTCAATCTTTTCCATACTTGTATCCGTGATATTGCCGGTGCGTGCCTGTTTGGCTCTTTGGATGAAATCCTCGACTTTATGTGTGTCACCCTGTGCAACGATTTCCACTGATCCGTCACTAAGGTTTTTAACATAACCGTGTACACCGACCTTTTTTGCAATCTGTGTAATCGTGAAGCGCATGCCGACCCCTTGAACCATGCCGTATAAATAAAGTCTTACTGTTAATGTGTCTTCCATGAACTCACTCCTCATTCAGGTTTCATTTTGGCGTAAGCATCCAAATCGATGTCCTGATCATAATCGACATTTGGAAGGCCAAACCCGTGAATGGCGTAAAACGTTTTGTAGAAGTCATGGGTTCCGTTTAGTTGGAGTAATTTGGCATCGGAGAGCGTCGTCATAAGATTCATGGTTTCCTTTTGAATGTTTTCATTCAATTCAAAGCTATCCATTCTCAACCGTCCACTGGGATCGGTTTGACGCAATGATCCATACACCATGTCCTTGAACAGGCGATATTTGTGCTCCAGGATGGTTTCATGAACATTGTGAGCCTTCATGACTTCGAATAGGCAAGAGACATACAAAGGCATTTGTGGGATAAAGACGCTGGCCTTGGTCACGACGGCTTTTGAAGAAGAGATGAGGGCTTCACCGTTTACGGATTCTCTGAGCATGTCATCCATGAGCCCCGCACGGGTTTCCAGGTCTTCTTTTGCTTTACCGAGGGTGCCCCCGCGGTAGATGGGGTAGGTGATTTCACTCCCAATGTAGGTATAAGAGATCGTTTTGGCTTGTGGATTGAGGGCAGCTTCATTGTTCAGGTACTCGACCCAGTCCTGCCAGTCTCCCCCGCCCATCACGTAAACTGTATCCTCAATGTCTTTTTCTTCAGCGGGCTCCAGCGTCAAGGTCTTCACTTCCCTTTTCGCCACATCAATGGTTTTGCCTTCTTCTTTTTCGCCAATCGGTAAAATCTTGGACTTGACAAGATTCCCGTCCTCACCGGGTCTTGCGCCGGCCGCTAAAGAATAAATCACGAGGTCCACACCCCCAAGGTGTGTTTTAATATAGTCTGTCACCTGTTGCTTGGTCTTTAGTGAGAATGCATCCATCACAAAGTCCTTGTGGGTAGTCCCGAGGGTATTCGCAAAGCTTTGGAAATGAATGTTGTTCCACCAGCCTGCAGTCCCGGTTTTCTTATTTTTTGGCGGTCTTTCAAAAGAGACATTGACAGTGTTTGCCTTAGCGCCGAACGCAAGCGCTACGCGGCTTGCAAGTCCATAGCCTGAAGACCCGCCTATGATCAATACGTTTTTAGGGCCTTTGATAGGGTCAAACTGTTTTGTTTCTTCTATAAGTGAGGCCACATAAGCCTTTGACCCTTCTGGGTGAGCATTGGTAAATACATTTGAACGAATCGATGGTTTGATAATCATGGTATGCCTTCTTTCATGGTTTGAATCTCTAAATAGTTCATCTTCATTTTAACACTTTCCATTGCTTTAAAAAACAAGTATGCCTCTGTAAAAACAAAGTAATTACTTTGACACGCGTAGTAATATATGATACTCTACATGTACCCTGTCAGTAACGAAAAGGAGCAAATAAAATGAAAACTGCAGTTATCACGGATTCCGCTTCAAATTTAGACAAAACAACGTTGAACAAGCATCCCGATTTATACACTCTGCCTTTGGTTATCATGATTGATGGTGAAAGCTACCGTGACCAAGTCGACATTTCAAGTGAAGAGGTCTACGATTTACTTGATACACACAAAGTCTCAACGAGTCTTCCAAGTATCGAGGATTTTTTGTCACTGCTAGGTGATTTGGAAGAAAAAGGGTATGAAAAAGCCTTTTTTGTCACCATCTCATCAGGTCTAAGTGGTACGTACAACGCCATGCGCAATGCACTGGATGCGTATGAAGGCGCTCTCGATGTCACACTTTATGATTCCAAAACGCTTGGAGCCGCAGAAGGCTACCTTGCAACCCACGCGCACACACGTTTGAGTGAAGGCATAAATGAAGAGGCCCTCATCAAGGAACTCAATACCCTAAGATATGAAGATTCCCAGGCCATTTATTCCATTGACACCCTCAAGTATTTGAGACGTGGTGGGCGTATTGGCAAAGTAGAAGGAGCCATTGGTGGCGCGCTTAGAGTCAAACCCGTCATTACGGTCAATGATGATGGTGTGTATGTCACGCTATCCAAAACCATCGGATCTTTTCAAAGAGCCATGCTTTCCATGAAAAAACTGATGGTCAAAAAATTCCAGGATCATCCCATTCACTTGACCATCCATTATGGCAACAATCCTGAAAAAGCGAAAGAACAAGGTGAGAAACTGAAAAGTGTGCTCAATATCAAGGAACTCATCATTTCTCAACTGACTCCGGTACTGGGGATTCATACAGGCCCGAAAATGCTTGCTTACATTGCAAAACGCATCCATTAGATGACTCAGAGAACTTCCCTTATATAAAACACCACTGCAAATGTGCAGTGGTGTATTTTTTATATGGGAAGCGTGACTTCAGTGGAACCTATGGCATCAATTGTGACTTCCACAGGCACCTCATTGCCTTCCTGATTGAAGGTATAGTGTATTGACAAATGATCGTCATGCTTAATCATGAAAAACGATAAAATAGCACCACTTTTTTCACCAAACACATCTTCATAACTTTTTTCTTTTAACTTCATACTTCTTTCATCTTCTGCGATTTCAAACATACTGGACTCAAGCTTTTGAGGATTAAGGACTACGGAGTCATTGGAGATTAACGAATCCGTTTCTTCATCAGCATCCGTTTTTTCCCAGCTGTTCACTACGTTTTTACTGTAGCGGTAAATGCCTTCTTCTGTCTCTTCTTGATACATCGCTTCATCGTCAAAAAGAAAATAGGAAAGGTTGCCGTCTATTTTGTATAAACTCTCAATGGTATAATCGGGAAGTTCAATGGTCATGGACATGGTATAACTCTCTTTGTCCTTGTACATCGCAATAGCCTCTTCACTTGGACTGTTACTGCAAGCAATTAAAAGTGCCATGGAAAAAACAAGTGTGAGCCCGATCAAACTTCGTTTCAAAACGTACAATCTGTTATTCATCGCTTACTTGAACCTCCGGTATCTCGACTTCGGTTTCATCCATACTGTGAATGACGGCAGTGTATTCAAACGTCATATTTGAGTCTTCAAATGAGTAATACACTTCCAGTCCCTCTTCGATGTCTCGGATGGTCGCAATGTTGATGACACCTTCATTCGCTTCACCGAACATGTCGACGTAATGGGCTTCTTTTAAAACATAGTAGCCTCCATCGCCTTCTTCAAACCAGTCAAATTCAATATTGTCCGGGCTAAGAAACGATTCTTGAAGCTCATCAACTTCATAAGGGGCACTGCGTTCCCATAAGCCGTCCTCGTTGATGAAAAAGCGCACAATCATTCCAGTGCGATATAGCTGATAGACTTCCTGATCATCGAACTTGATATATTCCTTGTCGTTGTCCACTTTATTGATGACTTCAATGGTCTTGTTGTTCTCTTTTGTCTTCATGGTAAAATCCATTGTGTAACTGGATGCATTGTTGTAGGCTTCCACCAAGTCCTTGACTGGGGGTGGTTCAGAATCACATGCACTGAGCATGAATATCCCTGCTACAAGCAACACCCATGCAACAGGCTTTAAATACGGCTTTGTTTTAAACATATTGGTACCCTCCATAGGCCGTTTTAACAAAACGCCGCCACAAAGTGACGGCGCATTGATGGTTTTAAAATAGTGCGTAGGCAATATAAAATGATAAACCGTTTAAAATAAGACTCACCAGGATTCCAGCTATCGCAATGCCTGTGGTATCTATTTTTTTCTTTTGAGATTCCTTGTACTGTGAAATGGTCATTCCGACATATGAATCCCCGCGACTGAACATTTTTTTAAAGGTAAACTGAAAAGCGGTGAATATGTCGCTGGCCCCTGTAAGCATAAGTACGCTGAACAGAAATAAAGGAAGTCCTACCAGAAAGAGCGCATTGCTAAGATTGAAGTAACTGTAATCAAGCTCATAGTGGTAACGCATTATCAGGTAAAAGATTGCGCTGCTTCCCACGAGAATGGTGAGAAATTTTTTCATTATTTTTTCAATTCCTTCTTGTGCGCTTCGAGTTCTTCATCGTTTGCAAGAATGTAGTGCCCCTCGGTGATTTCGTGTAGTTCTGGTGGGTTGTTTTCATAGTTGTGCACAGAAGGGTCATAACTGATACGCTGTCTGCCTTTTTCAAAATCAGGGTCTGGGACCGGAACGGCACTCAAAAGTGATTTTGTATAAGGATGCAGAGGATTTTTGAACAGTTCTCGTGTCGGAGCAACCTCGACGAGATTGCCATAGTACATGACCGCAATTCTATCAGAGAAATACTGAACGACTGAAAGGTCATGGGCGATGAACAGAATGGTCAGACCGAATTCGTCTCTGAGATCATTGAGCAGATTGATAACCTGCGCCTGAATGGACACATCAAGGGCACTGATAGGTTCATCGGCAATAATGAATTCAGGTGAAACAATGAGGGCTCTGGCTACACCGATACGTTGACGCTGACCACCACTGAATTCATGGGGGTAGCGGTTGGCGTGTTCTGGTAGGAGTCCGACTGTGTCAAGGACATCATTGACTTTTTCAGAAATGACTTTGTCGTCTTTTTCACCAGCGATATAAAGCCCCTCAGCAATGATTTCCTTGACCGTCATCCGTGGATTGAGTGAGGCAATCGGATCTTGGAAAATCATTTGCATTTTTTTCATGAGGTCTTTGGTATCTTTACGCTTATAGTCTTTCAAGGATTCGTATTTACGTCGGCTGATTTCTTCTTTGAGTTCATGGACTTCTTTAGACGTCGCTTCCTTGATTTCATCTATTTTGTTCGTGTAGGTTTCCTTGACTTTATCTTGATCTGAAGCCTTTTCGAGTTCTGTTTTCATATCAGCTTTGAGTTCTTTGATCTTGTCTTTGCTGACACGTTTGGTGTCTTTTAGCTGTTTGATAATGGAATCCGTACCAGCTGTGACACGCTTCCCTTTGAAATAGACTTCGCCGTCGGTCGGTGTATACAGTTTTATAATGGTTCTTCCGGTTGTCGTTTTACCACAACCAGATTCACCTACAAGGCCGAATACTTCACCTTTGTAAATATCAAAACTTACACCGTCAACCGCTTTAACCACGAGTTTGTTTCTACCGATTCCTGTAGAGAAGTGCGTTTTAAGGTTTCTTACGCTTAGAATGGTCTCTTTATTCTCAGCCATTGTTCTTCACCTCTTTCGAAGTGCTCTTCATTTTATCAAGACGATGCTGGAGCACTTTCGGGAGTTCGACTTTCGGGGCATCTTCATGTAAAAGCCAGGTGGCTGCATAATGACTTTCACTGACTTTAAAGAATGGTGGCTGCTTTTCAAAGTCAATTTCCATGGCATATTCGTTACGTTCCGCGAACGCATCTCCCTCAGGAGGGAAAAGCATGTTTGGAGGCGTTCCTGGAATGGCCATGAGCCTTTCGGCGGAATCAATATCCGGCACACTTGAAAGGAGTGCCCAAGTGTAGGGATGTTGTGGATTATAGAAAATGTCATCGGCTGTCCCGATTTCAACAATGCGTCCTGCATACATAACGGCAATACGATCCGCCATATTTGCTACAACACCCAGGTCATGGGTAATGAAGATAACCGTGAGATCACGTTCTTCTTTAAGCCGTTTGATCAATTCAAGAATCTGTGACTGAATGGTAACATCAAGTGCTGTGGTCGGTTCGTCACAAATCAGTAAGTCAGGGTCAGCCGTTAGAGCAATCGCTATAACGATTCTTTGACGCATACCGCCTGAAAACTGGAATGGATACTGACGCAGACGACGTTCAGGATCTGGAATCCCAACTTCGCCCATCACTTCTACAGCGCGTTCCTGAGCTTGTTTTTTAGTTACTTTTTTGTAGCGGTCACGCTGTTCCTTGAGATCTTGAATCTCGTTACGCAGCGCCTTCTTCTTGTCTTGGTCGTCCGTGGCTTTGATGCGTTCTTTGATGTCATTGACTTGCTTGGCGGTTTTCGCCTTTTCGGCTTTCCACTCTTCTTTGACAGTGCGACGTGCTTCGCGCCTTTTTTGAATATAGGCTTTTTTGGACACTTTGATTTCTTCTTTTTGCTGAACGAGTTTCTTATCCAACTCGGTTTTCAATGTTTGGACTTTACTGTCGTTGCCAGCCTCTTTTGCTTCCTTGATGGCGGCTTTGTATTCTTTTTTGATGCTTTTCTTATTTGTCTTGGCATTGAGATACCGTTGATGAGAAGCTTGTTTCAATGCTTTTTTACGGTTTTTAAGATGCTTACCGTTGATAATCATACCTTCGGTAATCTGTTTACCAATACGCATAATCGGGTTCAAAGAAGACATCGGGTCTTGGAAGATCATTCCGATTTTATCCCCACGAAGTTTGTGGAAGTCCTCTTCTGGAATCTTGGTCAGGTCCTGATTCTCATAAATAATCTGGCCTTTGTCGATGACAGAGTTTCCAGCCAAAATACCCATGATGGCTTTCGAAGTAACAGATTTTCCTGAGCCGGATTCCCCAACAATCGCTAGTGTTTCACCTTTTACAAGATCGAAATCCACACCACGAACAGCGCGAACCATACCTTGATTCGTACGGAAGCTTATGGTCAGGTCTTCAACTTTTAATTTATAATCTTCTCGGTTAGCCATTATTCTTCAGACCCCCTCAAGGTTGGATTGAACGCATCTCTGAGTGCATTCCCGAACATATTGAATGTAATCATCAGAATTGAAATGATAATCGCTGGGAATACGGTGAGATACGGTCTTGCGAACATGTGGATACGTGCATCCGCCAACAGCACTCCGATTGATACGCCGGAGAATTCGACACCAAGGACGTTAAATGACACACCATGTCCGATACCGAATCCAAGATAAGAAATAGTGGACTCAGCAAATATGACAAGTGGAATACTCAAGATACTGGTTGTTATGATTGTTCCGATACCATTTGGTAAAATATGGCGGAAGATAAGGCGTGAGTCTTTTGCTCCGAGGGTTCTTGAAGCAAGTACGTATTCACGACGTTTATAACGGTAGAACTGCGTTCTTGTAATACTCGATATGCCGATCCAGCCTGAGAATATCAGAATGAACATGAGCGTTGTGATACTCGAGCCTAACAATGCTACAAAGATACTGAGCGTTACAAGCCATGGGATCCGTCCTACGATTTCACTGAAACGTTCCATGAGCAAGTCGGTTTTACCACCGTAGTACCCTTCAATGGCTCCGTAAAGGACCCCAATGGTAATATTGATTATATTGACGGCAAATGCAATGAAGAGCGAGGTACGAAGTGCAACCCAGCTTAGAGCAAATAGGTCACGCCCTTGTGGATCGGTTCCGAAATAGAAATAAGGAATTTCATCATAGCCCGTTATAATGGCATAATCGACTACGACATGGTAGGTAAAGAATTCCTCACCATCGTATTCAATCGGCTCAGATTGTCCAAGTACTTCAACGATGGGACATCCTTCTGAGAACACCCATTTATCCTCGTTATCAGGATCGTCTGGATGCGGTGATTTTTCACACGTATCGCCATACTCTTCCATCAGATCATTGTATTCGTTTGCTGAGAAGGATAAAACTTCTTTCTCACCGAATACTTCTTGATATTTATCATATTCGAATGACGCCATAATGACTTCACCTTCACGACGATTGTACAAGGTGTCGCCACCTTCAGAAGCGAATTGTGAAAGTTCATACCCTGTAAACTCTTTTAACGGGTCTTCCTGAGTATCGTCATATAGGGCTATGCTCTCAAAATCAACGTAGGCTTGATCATTGTCTGTGACCATCTCGATACGCACTTGAGATGAAAAGAACACAGACAAAGTATCCAAAGCCTCCGCAATGTCAATTTCGTGCTCACCTTCACTGTCAATATTGGCAATTAAATCATATTCATCGGGTGTCGCAGTGTCATTGACATAGAAATTAAGTTCAAAATCAGATGCACTCCCCATGTCGGGAATATTCACGGCTAGAACAGGGTTTTCAGGCAAATTGAAATTGAATGGTTCTGAAGAGTTCAATATAGCCACATCGTCCCCACCGGATTCGATTTTCAACCGGTTGAGTCCCCCTATGCAATATTCCTGCTTATCCGTACATGGGATTGAATAGTTTTCCAATGAATCCATGACAATGTAGTCATGTACAAAGTTTTCAGCAGACGGAACACCCAGTCCTGTTTCAGGATCAATGGTCTCCAAATCAACACGTTGGTTTTCG
The DNA here is from genome assembly GCA_018400615.1 of bacterium. Lineage (GTDB taxonomy): Bacteria > Bacillota_I > Bacilli_A > Izemoplasmatales > Izemoplasmataceae > M55B118. The sequence goes on from JAGYML010000034.1 coordinate 12,320, forward strand.
ACGTGGGTTGTGCCATCCAAAATACCCCAGTCTTCGAGTATCGGCACTCTTGGAGGCAAGAATCTAAGTTGATGTTCTTCACCCGTATACCGTTTATTGGTAGTGAT
>JAGYML010000035.1 GCA_018400615.1 bacterium
TGAAATCCCTCTTGAACAGTCTGCAGGCACGGCATTGCGACTATAGGTTTAAGAGGGTTTTTATTTTGGTATTGAAGTGAGCGTGCTATAATGACTTAGAAAGGGTGAAACCTATGAAAACTGCGTATATCAATGCACACACGATAGATCACAAACAAGCGTTTATCGTCGAAGACGGACGGTTCACGCATGTTGGATCCAAAAGAAAAATACTGAGTCAGTCTATCGATACAATCATCGACTTGAAAGACCAAACCGTTCTGCCTGGATTTAATGACGCACACCTGCATGTACTCGGTCTTGGGAAAATGATGAATATGGTCGATGTGAGTGAAGCACCCTCCATCGATGCCATGATAGAAACCTTGAAAGCTTCGAATCACAATCCCATTATCGGACGCGGCTACAAGGAGACCCAGTTCAGCGAACTTAGAGAACCTACCAAAGAAGACCTTGACGAGGTTTCAAAAGACGTGCCCGTCTTACTTTACCGGTTCTGTTCACACGTGATAATTGCGAATTCAAAAGCCATTGAGATGGCTTTAAAGCAAAATGGTGCCTATCCTGAAAATCAAGCACACTATGACATTGAAAAGGGCCGCTTCAGTGAATCCGCCCGTGCTTTTCTCATGGCCCTCGAGCCTGAAGATGATGCCGCCTTGAGAAGTATGATTCTAAAAGGTCAAGCCCATCTTTTGAAACACGGCATCACGTCTGTAGGAAGTGATGATTTCGGGGTTGTATCCGTCCATTATGAAACGGTCTTGAATGTATTCAAGGGCCTCGCACAAGAAGGCCTTTTGAAACTGCGTGTCCTTGAGCAAGTCAACATTCCCGATGCACAAGCCTTTGATGACTTTTTAGACAAAGGCTACCCCCATAAGGCTTATGGGCGCTATCGCATCGGACCTGTCAAGCTTCTGAGTGACGGGTCACTCGGTGGACGCACAGCCGCTTTGAGAATGCCTTATAAAGATGATGCTTCAACCAGCGGGTTTATGGTATTTGACAAAGCGACCCTCCAAAAACGCATTGAAAAGGCTCGAATCCACCACATGGATTACGCCATGCATGCAATCGGAGACAAAGCCATTGAAACTCTTATAGAAATCAGTGAAGCGCTTGGAAGCAAGCATTTCAGAGATGCCATCATCCATGCACAGCTTGCGGATGAAACCCAGATCAAGCGCATGCACAAACTCAACCTGGGGGCACAGATTCAACCGGCCTTCATAGCTTCGGATGCTCCAATTGTCTATGAAAGACTGGGTGAGCGGGCCTCTCACGCCTATCTGTTCAACACGATGCTCAAAGAAAACATCCCCGTCGCTTTCAGTACGGACGCTCCAATAGAAAATGTCAATCCATTTCATACACTTTACAGCGCACTTAAAAGAACCCCCATTCATGATGAGTATCCTCCCCATATCCCTGAGGAGAGCATCCCACTCAAAGTCGGGTTGGAAGCCTATTCGAAAATGGGGGCGTACTTCGCCCGCATGGACGGTGAGCTTGGCCATATCAAAAAAGGCGAACTGGCGGATTTCGTCGTAGTGGAAAAATTTGATTTTAGGAATCCTGACACGTTGAAAACCGCCCAGATCAGTGAAACCTATATCGAAGGGGAACAAGTCTTCAAAAAAGAGGTTGAGACATGAAATTACTAAACAGGACCATCAAAACCGATATCCGCTACGATACGCTTGTGCTTTACGCTTTGATTTTGATTACGTCCATTCTAACCCTCGGTTTGGGCACACTTGCTGCCCTGAGTGCAGCTTACAAAGCGCTTTTCAGACGGTTGAGAACTCAAGGGGATGAAACCAGAAGAATTGAAACCTTCATCAGGGACATGAAAAAAACACTCCCTGAAAGCCTTGTGGTATGGCTGGTCGTCATAGCGCTTGGGCTACTGGGAGGGCTGCTTGTAAACAGCGGTGAGACCCCGACCATCGTCTTGGGCATTTTGGTGGTGATAGAAAGTCTCATTATTGTCTTTTATGGGGCTGCAGGCCTCGCGCTTTTCAACTACAAGCGCATCATATTCGTTTTCAAGACCGCTTTGTTGATGGGACACCTCCACATCCTTACAACCGCCAAACTCTTTGCAGGTCTCATATTCAGCGCGGCTTTCATGTATTTGGTGAGTCCGTTCATCCTACTCATAACCTTTCCCATCATCATGTTTGTGAGTGCCCATGCATTTTATCCGGTATTCAAAATCTATATCAACCGGATAGAAGCGGATGAAGCAGTCAATTCAAAAGATCATAGTGCAAATTAAAAGGAAATCACAGTGATTTCCTTTTGTTTTATTCACTTGGATCGAGGGTTCCAGATTTTATTAAAGCAATGCAGGCCTCTGTCACATCCGGATCAAACTGAGTTCCTTTGTGTCGGGTGAGTTCCTTGATAATCGCTTTGAACCCTTTCTTTGCCTGATAGGGCCTTGTGGAAGACATGGCCGCCACTGCGTCAGCCACACTGAGAATCTTACCGCCTTTGGTAATGGCATGACTGTTAAGCCCTTGAGGATAGCCGTGTCCGTCATGACGTTCGTGGTGTTCATGCATGATGCGGGCAATCTTTTTGAGGGGTGGGGATTCCTTGATGAGTTGGTAGCCATAATCAACATGCTTTTTGATTGCCTGATACTCTTCATCGCTCAAACGGTGTTCACTATTCAATACCCCATGGTCGACCCCGAGTTTTCCGATGTCGTGCAGCAAGCCCGCAAAATAGATGTCATTGATTTCTTTTTGTGAAAGCTGCATTTTCACTGCTATGGCCTTGGAGATTCTTGCGACGACTTCTCCGTGCCCTTTGGTGTATTTATCGTATAAGTCCAGGGTTCTGACCAATGTAAGAATGATGTCGTCTTTAAGGGCGGACTGTTGTTCGATGACCTGATTTTTCAAAAAAAGCTGATTGAGAAGGCGTGTAAGCTCATGCATTCTGTTGATAACCTGGTTGTCAAGGTAGCGCGCATCCTTGAAATAATCCAAGGCGATGAGCAGGTGTTTCTTTTCCTTGATTCTTATGACGAGATAGACCCGTGTTTGAATGTTGGAAAACTGTGGGTGTTTTGTCATGAAGGCGGGGCCGTATTTTTCATTCAACGTGGCTTCCACGTCTTTGTAAACCACAATGTCTTTTGCATTGAAAAGCGTATTGTCATGCAATTCATAAAAGCCCGGGATGTTTTTGATGGAATAATGGTTTGAATAAAGCGTTTCGAGAAAGCCTGCTGAGTCATAATAAGCGAAGAGTGCACTGGCTTCACTGAAAACGGATTCGGTGAGTTCGTAGGTCTTTTTGGCAAAAAGATCCGAATCAGCACTGAAGTTCCCGATGTTTTTAGAAAGTTCCAATAAATTGTGAATGTATTCGAGTGTCATATTGAGGGAGTCATTCGTCTTTTTAAGTGTCGCGTTGGCCTCTTGTTCATCCTCTAGATACCAGTTGATGATGAAGGATAACAAAATTGATATGAGCCCAAGAAACAAAAGCGTATAGACTTCTGCGTAAAAGTCCGCGAGTACCCATGATGAATCCAGGTAGACGAATGAGGAGACCGTGTACAAAATGATGGTCATGATGAGCACGGTGATAAAAGAAAAAAGCGGAGCGGCCAGTATATAAAAGACTACGAGCATGTAGTTGTGTCTGTAAAAGACAAATGAAGAGGAATCCTGAACGATGTAAAGGATGCTCAGAATGTATAGGAGGACGAATGCAATGCTCCACAAGGTTTTTTTCAAAGAAAACGTTCGCTTGCCCAAATCCTTGTTGAGACAGATCATAAGCCCGAAGATCCCAATGCTTAGAAAGTGACTGATGAACACGGTGATGAACGTATCAATCAGTGACAACTCACTGCTTTGAAAAAAATAATAAACACCACTCGCTAGCGAAGCCGCAAAAAAGCTCATGATACTTCCTACAAGGAAAAACCAAGCCGCATCCTTGATGCGCATGTTTTCACAAAACGCTTCGTCTTTGAGCTTATCAACAATCCTCAAGCCAAGTTCCAACTCCAGGAAAAGTATCAGTGTAAAACCCACTGCACTGATTAATGCGAAAGGGGTGGCTGCGGGGATGATAAAAAGGTAAAGCAGCAAATCCCCGATAATAAATCCGATAAGCACGGAAGGGAAAAGCTTACGGCCATGAAGAATCAAAAAACCGAAAGCGACCCCAATTGCAGGATGAAAAAGCGGGGTCAGCAAGGAATCATGCATAAACACCCTGGAAAAAAGCGTCGCAATCAAAACAGCTGCGAACGAAAACACAATGTTGAAATCACGGCTTCTTATAATACGGCGCATGGACATCCACCTCATTTGTCTCATTATAGCATAAATTTTAGTCAAATCCATTCGCAAATCTTTGAAAACCCCTTGAAATAAGGTATACTGAAAGTAACTCTTAAGGGGGAGAAACCATGCATGAAGTTCAAGTCTATCGAGTCAGTGCCTTTACACGTGAAGCTTCTGGAGGCAATGAAGCCGGCGTCGTTTTATTAAGTGACTGGCCCAGTGATGAAGCCATGCAACAAGTCGCCACGACTGTTGGGTATTCTGAAACGGCCTTTTTGGTCAAAAAAGGCCCCACGCTACATGTTCGGTATTTCACCCCTCTAAAAGAAGTGGCACTTTGTGGTCACGCGTCTTTGGCTCTTTTGAGTGCAGCCCAAAAAGAGGGCGTCATTGAAAATGGTCGCCACACCCTTCACGCCAAAGAGGCTTTGCTTGAAGCGGACGTGTCTTCAAAGATCACAAGCCTCCATTTCAAGACACCAGACACAGTGAAAAAACTTGAAAACACCGGATTCCTAAAGACCATTGGACTAAAGGAATCCATGTTGGAACCTATCCCCATAGCCATTATGAATGCCGGCGTCAGGGAACTGTTCATCGGGCTTCGAAGCCTTGAGACGCTCAAAAACTATAATGCCGATAGCATAGCTATCAAAAGCGTGTGTGAAAACCACGATATAGAAGGCATTTATTTATATGTAGCAGACATGAAAATCCGTACTTTGCATGTAAGGAACTTTTTACCAGCGCTAGGCATCCAAGAAGAGAGCGCAACAGGGACTGCAGCGGCGTCTGTGGCTGCCCATTTATTCAACACACTCACCCATCCACCAAAGCAGATGACCATCAACCAGGGTGAATGGATGGGCAAACCCTCACGCCTTTTTGTTACATTGAATACGCATAAAGACTCAATTGAGGGCATTTACGTATCAGGGATTGCGACTATTATGGATACCATCAGCGTATCTTTGAATCATAGTTAGGAAATCATAGGGGGAATTTATCATGAATGAATACAGCAAGGAAATGATTCAGGTATTTGAAACATGGTATAAGGGAACCATCGAAAAAACACTTGAGAGCCTAGAAAGCCTCAAGGCTCGTCAATCACTCTTTCAAAAGAATCGTGAGGCACTCAAAGACTCAATGAGACAGAGTCTTGAGAATCACACTTTTAATCTGGACCAAGTGGAAAGAACCACCGAAGATACCATCCAAAGCCACAGACACACATTCGATATTACCATTCCACAAATTGACTCGAATGCGAAAAAGGCCAAGGAAGACTATGAAGCGGCCCTGGCCACTTTCAAGAAAAATTATGCGGAGAAAATAGAACTCTCTACACTCAAAAGACAAAAAGTGAAAGCGGACTATGATTTCACAGTCAAAAAAGCCACTGAAACCCTGCTTAAAATACAAGACCAGGCAGACAGTGACATAGACAGAGCCGTTGAACGTCACAGTCTCAACTTATCGGATCTTGAACGCAATACCAATATTGATTACACCATCAACGAAAACCATAAAGAGTATAGACGCCTTGAATTCAACAAAGCCTACCAAGCCGTCAAAGATCGATTCAAAGAGGCTCTTGGCAAAGCGAACGAAACCCTTGAAACGACTCAAAAAGCTTATCGGGAAGCTTTGAAAAAAAGAATGAAGGCTCACCAAAAAACCATGAAACCTTTGGAAAAAGCCATTGAAACCACCAAGGAAAAACAGAAAAAAGCGCTTGAAACCGTCAAGGAAAAACAACATGATGAACTCACCAAACAAGAAAGCTATCTCAAGGAAGCCAAAAAGCTGAATGACACCACACAGATGTCTACCCTTGAAAAAACCATAAAGAAATTGAAACGTTCACACCAGGAAGCCCTTGAAAAGACCATTGAACATCAAAAACAGGCTCTAAAGCCCAAACTGGATGAAAGAGACAAGGTTCTAAAAGACGAACAGGACGAAATCCACGCACTCAAACTTGATCATATCAACCAGATAGAAGAGGCACTCACAGAAATTGAACGCGTCAAAACCGAAGAAAAAATTGCGGTTGACGAACAAAACACCACCTATAACAAAGCGACCCTTGAATACGAACAGGCCAGACAGGCCATACGCATCGATCATGACATGCAGATGAGTAATTTCGATCAGGCTCGCGACGAAATCGAACAGGTCAAAAGCCACGAAAAAAACCGTGCTCAACCAGAAAGTGATCTCAAAGAAAATGAAGCAGCCGCTTTGAAATCAAAAGAAGAAGCCAGAATAAAAAGAAATGACGATGTTGCTAAAGCCCTTCATGACAAGGAAAAAGAAATTAAGACCATTGAAAGAAACCTTGATATAAAAGCTTTTGAACGCCAAAGAAATGAAGCCCAGCACCTGAGAGATCACGCCATCAGAAACACCATCATCCATAAACACCTCAAGGAATTTGAAAAGGATTACGAGCATGAAGCCATGCTCGTGACTCACTACTACAAACAAAGCGAAAACTATGCAGCCTTGAAAAGTGATCTCCTAAAAGCACGCAAACCTGCCATAGCTCAAGAACTTCAAGCCAGAAGCCGTCGTATGATTGACATGGTGGACACCATGATAGACCAAGCCAAAAAAGATCATGAAGTCATGGTTGAATCCATTGAAAACACCTACAAAGAAGAAGTGGAGATCTATCAGGATACCTATGACACAATGAAAAAGAATCACCAGAAAATCCTTGAAAACCTCACGACGGAGCAGGAACTCAGAAAAAACAAAACCATTGAAGAAATCAATAAACTCAAAGACAAAAAGAAGAAGACACAGCTACGTCAAACTCTCAACCAACAGGAACTCAAGGACAAAGAGACCTACACAAACAAGAAACGGGCTCTTGATAAAAAGGAAGCCATCTACAAATCCATGCTTGAAAACATCAAGGAAAAAAGGGATCGTTCCCTGGAAGAAGCTCAAACCTTGCTGTACCACATGACCGATCAGTTTCATGCTTACCTGGGGACTTTGAAAAATCTTTCCAAACAGGAACCCCAGGCATTTAACGAATTGGCCTATTCCATCAAGCACCGCGCCCATCTCTTTAAAAACTTCCAAAGTGACCGCAAACTGGACACCTTGCAGTCGGCAAAAGACTATCTCAACACGCGTGTGCACCGTGCAAAAAGCGAGAAGACCGACAACGATTCCAAACGGGACCGTTACCTGAAAAATCTCAAAGAGGATTATGATCACGCAAGGCAAAATGCTACAAGTGACATCGACACCGTCAAGAAAACCTATGAACAAACCCTCGAGTCCCTTGAAAAGACCCTTGAGGAAACCCTCGATAAAATCACTCAGGACACGCGGGCTGAGAAAAAACGTCTGGACCTCTATATCAGCAAACTGAATCGTACCCACGATGCCAGAATGCAAGAACTGAAAAAACGTTACGACCACGAAAAAGAGAATCTTTTTGATGAGAAAGATCAATCGGAAAAACGGTTGGACGCTGAAAAAGAACGCCTCACCAATGCCTTCGAACAAGACAAGGAGCACTACCATGCTGCCTTGCAAAAAACCATTAATTTCCACGCCAAAACCGTGGAAAAGATCAGTGACTTTATGAAAACTGATCCAATAGAACGTGTAAACAGTGATGACGCCCACATTATCGTGGACATCTTAAAGGGCGAGGAAGCACTGGACACTCTAAAATAAGAAATCGGGATGTGAACCATGGAGAAGAGCTTACGTAAAATATTCTGGGTTTTTTTGGTCCTCGCGATTGCCCTGGGCTTTCGTTTTGGCCTTGAATACCTATTCAACATCGTTTGGGAATTTTTTGATCTTTCGAGTGTATTCGGCTTTGTGGTTCGTTCATCGATTGTGATTATCTTTGCGCTTGTATGGCTGTCCATCACGCTTAGAAGTGACAAACCCTATCAAAGACTCCCATGGCTTTTGCTGTTGACATTTGAACCGGTGGCAGGCATGACACTCTTTTTAACTTTCGGCAGGAGTTTCAAACGGTCAAGACGTTTTCGCAAACGCCCCCTCATGCGCCAAAGCAACTACATCACCAGGGAAAACAAGCGTTTTGACGCCTTCAAGGATTTAAGTGAGGCCAACCAGAAATACGCCTCGATTTTCAATACTGCCCACAAGCTTTCCTATCACAGACCCTACCAAAGCAGCACGAAAACCAAAGTGCTTAAAAACGGGGAAGCTTTCTTTCCTTCGTTTTTGGAAGCGATCAAAGACGCAAAATCGTTTATATTTGTACAATTTTACATCTTCAGAAGTGATGCACTCGGACGAGAAGTCACAGAAAAACTCATGCAAAAAGCGCGTGAAGGCGTGGATGTCAAAGGCATGTTCGATGGACTTGGAAGTGCCACCGCAAGTAGGAAATACCTACGTAAAATGCGTGAATCGGGCATTGATCTTGTGTTGAATGACAAAATCTATTTCCCTCTTTTCAATACACGTGTGAACTATAGAAACCACCGAAAAATCGTGGTGGTGGACGGACGCATCGGATTCACAGGGGGGATGAACCTCGCCAATGAATATGACAACCGCAAGAAACGCGGCTACTATTTCAGAGATACGATGATTCGTCTTGAGGGAACGGCTGTAAAAAGTCTGACCGCAATTTTTTTGAAAGACTACTACTACAATACGAATACATTCCTCGATCTTGACAAGTATTATCCCGAAGCCCGTACATACAGTGAAGGGGTTGTACAGATTATCCAATCAGGGCCTGATAGTGAAGAAGCCCATATCAGGGATCTCTATTTGAAAATGATTTTTTCAGCTAAAAAATCCATCAAAATCATGACCCCATATATGGCCATGGACCAAGAAACCCTGACGGCCTTGAAAGTGGCTGTAAAAAGTGGGATTGATGTGGAAATCATCATCCCGGGGGTACCTGACAAGCAACTCGTCTACATGATTACACAGTCCTTCGTCTCAAGCTTGCTTGATTACGGAGTGAAAATATACAAGTACAACCGAGGATTCTGTCACTCCAAAGTCATCATGATTGATGATGAATTGGCTTCAGTGGGAACTTATAATCTGGATAATAGAAGTGCTTTCCTGAGTTTTGAAGTTTCCACGCTTACCACCACAAAAAGTGCACTGGAAACACTGAATACCCATTTTCAAGAAGATTTGCAGGATTCAACCCTTATCACACTTGATACATGGCGTAAAAGAAATGTCTTCATGCGCTTTTTGGAAAATCTGTTGGCCATCATGTCGCCCATCATATAAGGAGAACCTATGATTAAAGTTAAAAATTTGACAAAGTTTTACGGGGATTTAAAAGCGGTAGACGCGCTCGACTTTTCTGTTAAGAAAGGGGCTTTTTTCGCCCTTCTCGGACCGAATGGGGCTGGTAAAAGCACCACCATTGAAATGCTTTCGACACTGAAAACTCCCACTGAGGGCACCATTACGATTGATGGGTCTGATACTGAAAAGTCCCCTGATAAGGTGCGAGAAGCCATTGGAGTGGTCTTTCAGTATTCCACCTTGGACGGTGATTTGAGTGTCAGGGAAAATCTGATGATGCGTGGAGCATTTTATTACAAGAACAAGTTGGCCCTTGAAACACGGATTGATCATCTCAAGGCACATATCGGTTTCGAATCGTTCATAGACCAAAGATTCAAAACACTCTCGGGCGGGCAAAAAAGAAGAGTGGATGTCGCCCGTGCTCTGCTTCACAAACCCAGACTGCTTTTGTTGGATGAGCCTACTACCGGGCTTGATCCACAGGCCCGTGAAGCGCTTTGGACCCTCATTCTCAAACTCAAGGCAGAAGATGATCTGACAATTTTGCTAACGACGCACTACATGCAGGAAGTCATCGACTGTGACCACGTCATCATTCTCGATGAAGGGGTTATCGTTGCAGAAGACAGTGCGGAAGCTTTGAGAGATCAATATGCCCATGATACCTTGAGAATCATGAGTAACAACCAAGGTCTCAAAGAACGTCTCAAAGAAGACAGTGTGTCCCATCACATGGTACAAAACACGATTCACATACCTTTGAAGAATCCTTTTGAAGGGTTGGAATATATTCAAACCTACAAACCCCATATCAAGAATTTTGAAATCGTCAAAGGGGATATGGATGATGTATTCTTGAACCTGACAGGGAAACGATTGGGGGACCCGGCATGATAAGTTTGGTGAAACGACACCTTTTGGTGTTCCTAAGAGACAAGTGGAGTGTATTCTTTTCACTTCTTTCTGTCCTTATTGTGATTTTGTTGTATACGCTGTTTTTGATAAAAATGCATGATACGAGCCTCCCTGAAGCATTGCAAGGGACAACCGAAGCTCAGCATCTGACTTATACCTGGCTTTTCAGTGGGGTACTCATGGTGTCTACTGTGACGGTACCGCTTGGGTTTTTGGGGACCATGATTCGTGACAGGACTGAACGCATCAGCAACGACTTTTATGTGACGCCGCTTAAAAGGCTTTCGATTACCTTGTCTTATTTGATTGCGGCTTTCATTATTACGGTGATGCTTGCCCTTGTCAATCTTATCATCGGACAGGTGATCGTTTACCTCAATGCAAATGAATGGCTCTCATTCACGGCCTTGCTCAAGATACTGGGACTCACGGGACTTTCTTCTGCGCTTTTTACGGCCATGCTTTATACAGCTGTGAGTTTCTTGAAAACACAGAACGCTCACGGAACCATGAGCTCGATCATAGGGACCCTAGTAGGGTTCCTGGCTGGCCTTTATGTCCCAATTGGGGCATTTGGAAGCGGATTTAGAAATTTTTTGACATTGACACCATTTATGCAATCTTCCGCGCTTTTTCGTAAAGTCTACATGGAAGACGCTATAAATTCAGTGTTCCCAACAGGGGCGTCACAGAGTGATTATGCGCTTTTTTTCGGAATCGATTTGGAACTCTTTAACCAATCGCTTTCCACATTGAGCCTTACCCTGATATTGGTTGCCTGGACAGCCCTCTTCACGTTGCTTGCAAGTTTTCGGGTAAAAAGTTTCAGAACATAACGCTATAAGGTATAATAAAGATAATCAGAAAGGATGATACCATGGGCATAAAAGATGCAAATATGATTTCCACTAAAGCTGGAGACAAAGGCGCTTCAAAGGATTACACCAACAAGTCTTACCCCAAAGACGACATTCTATTCGACACTTTGGGCACCATCGATGAGCTTAGTGCAGTACTCGGACTCATGTACCATCACACCCGCTATGAACAAATCAAGGTCGTTCAAAGAACCTTGCAGGCCATCAATTCACTGGTCGCCACCGACCCTGCGAGCGAACAGGCCAAAAAGCTTAGGAAAATCAATGAAAAAGATACTGAATTCATTGAAAAAGAAGAAGAGAAGATGCTCGTAGAAAAAGAAATCGAACCACAGTTTCATCTACCTGGCAGTGAAACCTCCCACGCTAATGCGTACTTTGACTTCGCAAGAACGGTGTGCAGACGTGCAGAAAGAACCCTCGTCAAATACATCAACGAAAAGGAAAGAGACGATCTGGATTTTCCAAGAGCGTATCTTAACCGATTATCGGATTTGCTGTTCATTCTTGCAAGGAATTTTCAAGTAGAAAACTAGATTGAGATTGGTAGGTATTTATGACTGAAAATATTGGCATAGTGGCATGCACGAATGCATGCCTTGATTATATCGAACATCCTTATGATATCCGTATTTTGAGATCTCGGGTGCATCTTGGTGAAGAAACGTTTGTCGATTACGAAGAATTGACCGCGCCGCAGTTTTACAACAGATTGAATGAAGACAGTACACTCTTCCCTAAAACATCCCAACCACCTATTGGTGAAATGATTGAAACGTTTGAAACACTCAAAAAAGAGGGTAAGACCGACGTGATCGTCATCGCCATTTCCTCGAACATGAGTGGCATTTATTCCACAGCCATTTCCGCAGGCAAGCAAGTGGATGGGCTCAATGTCCATGTCTTTGATTCAAAAACCGTGGCTTACGCTGAAGCCTCAATGGCCTTGAAGGCCAGTGAATTGGCAGAAAAAGGCGAGTCAGTGGAGACGATTTTAAAGGCCCTGGAGTTGATT
>JAGYML010000036.1 GCA_018400615.1 bacterium
TGGGACAGTGGCTGTAGCTTTTCAAAAAGAATAGCTCGACACTAAAAGGAGGTTTCATGCATGCCAACCATGTTTTTATGGGCACTTTTAACCGTACTCGTCATGTTCCACATCGCATTTTTCATCGCACAATCCAAAAAGGACAACTCAGTTGTTGATTGGTTCTGGGGACTTGGATTTGCCGTGATGGCGATTGCGCTTTTTACAATCAATCTTATCATACGTCCGTCATTCGATGGTCCGACGTTGACCCTTACACTGATGGTGGTGATTTGGGGTGTCAGACTCTCTTCACACATTTTCAACCGCAACAAAGGCAAACCCGAGGATTACCGTTACCAGCATATGCGCGAAAAGTGGGGCGAACACGCCACTCGCAACGCTTATTTCAAAATCTTTCTGGGTCAGGCTCTGCTTCAATACATCATTGCACTCCCGATTATACTGATTAACGCTTATCCGGATAATCCGGTCTATGGAACCCCGGTTTTATGGGTGGGTGTGCTCATCTGGCTCATAGGATTTTACTTCCAAGTCGTTGGAGATGCGCAGCTTAGGACCTTCATTCACAAACCTTCAAACAAGGGACGCGTCATGTCTTCAGGTTTATGGCGCTATACGCGGCATCCGAATTATTTCGGAGAATCCGCCATGTGGACGGGGCTAGGACTCATTGCCTTGTCGAGTACCACCTGGGTAGGTTGGTTCGCACTGATCAGTCCCGTAGTCATCACGTTCTTGCTTCTGTTCATTTCAGGTGTACCACTGCTTGAAAAACAAATGGAAAAGAGCCGTGGCAAGGAATGGCAGCTTTACAAAAAGAAAACCAGCAAGTTCTTCCCACTTCCACCGGATAAAAGTATCATCGTTTCAAGGGAAAACGATGAAATGATGGATCTTGATCCTGAAGCGATTCGAAGAACAAAATAACCATAAAACAAGCCCCCAGGTTTTTGACCTGGGGGCTTTTAATTTAATTAGGTATTGTGCGTTTCAAATTTGTTCGTCTGTGCGTCCTGAATAAGTTTTACTGCATGATGGGCGGCATCCATCACCGATAAGGTTTTAAGGGGTTTACCTTCAAACCTTGACATGTCTATATCATAGTCATCCACTGCGACAATCACGGCGACCGCTTCTTTGATGTCCTCATCGTCAAGTTCATTTTTAGAACCGCTCGCACCGATGGATTCCACTTTGATATCTACACCTAGGACCATGGCGGCCTGTTCAAGATTACTGACTGCAAGTTTCGTATTTTCAATACCTTCGCTCGTAGCGACTACTGCAACAATTTTCATAGTTTCCTCCTTTTATAGTTTCTATGTATAGTTTATCACTAAAATCATTTCGTTAAAAGACAAATAAAAGGGAATGCGTGGCATTCCCTTTATAATGTTTATTTGCTTGAAGATGTGCCGGATGATTCTGTCGCAGGTTTATCGGTTCTCTTACTTGCAAAGAATATCTGATGCAAGAACGGTAATGACACAAATACAAGCACAGCAATAATGAGGGCTGCTTCGTGGTAAGTGGCTAGTGTGCCGAGAATACTACCGACGATTGTGAAGTCGGCATCACCGAATGTTGTTTGGGCAAAGCCAAGATCTCCGAGAACCGGAAGCAACAAGAGTGGTAGGAATGTGATGGCGAGCCCATTGAAGAACGCACCAATGAAAGCTCCGAGACGTCCACCTGTCGCATTTGCGAATACACCGGCACCGGCCCCTACGAAGAAGTGAGGGACTACACCTGGCAAGATGGCATTTTCAGCACCGACGGCAATCAAGAATCCAAGACCGACAACCCCACCTAGGAATGATACCAAGAACCCAATCAATACTGCGGTTGGTGCGAATGGGTAAACAATCGGAATATCAAGGGCTGGTTTGGCATCAGGAACGATTTTGTCGCTGAACCCTTTGAACGCTGGTACGATTTCATCGATTACCATGCGGACACCTTGAAGGATGATATAAACACCGGCTGCGAACGTAATTGCCTGAATGATGGCGAAGATCAAGAAGTTCTGCTCAACACCAAGTTCATCAACAAGGAACGCAGGTCCTGCAGCAAGCGCTACAATCAAGTAAAGGACAAGCATGGTAAGTCCGATGGCTACAGAAGTATCTCTTAAGAACGCGAGACCTTTAGGGAATTTGATATCTTCAGTAGACTTAGAGTTTTTACCGACTAGTGAGCCGATCCAAGCACTGATTACATAAGTCACGGTACTGAAGTGGCCAAGTGCGATGTTATCTTTACCTGTAATTTTACGCATATAAGGCTGTGCAAGCGCTGGGAAGAATGACATGACAAGCCCAAGCATAAGACCACCAAGTACATAAAGCAAGATACCGTCGAGTCCACCTACTTTGAATACAACCGCAATCAAGGCTGCCATGAAAAGCGTATGGTGCCCTGTGAGGAAAATATATTTAAGTTGGCTGAACCGTGCAATCAATATGTTGGTTGCCATACCGATAACCATGATAATCGCTGTTGCAGCACCATAATCTTCCAAAGCCGTTGCTGTAATCGCTTCATTGTTCGGTACGACGCCTGACATGTTGAAAGCCTCTTGGAACATGGCTCCAAACGGATTAAGTGAACCGACGACTACGTCAGCACCAGCTCCAAGGATCAAGAATCCGAGAATACCTTTGAAGGTACCTCTGAGTACTTCAGTGGATCGTTTCTTCTGAGCGATAAGGCCCACAAGAATGATGACACCTATAAGTATTGCAGGTGTCCCTAAAAAGTCTAGAACAAATTGAATCACTGCATCCATGTTGTTACTCCTCCTTGAATCTATTTTTTATTTTTAACCAATCTATTCTTTCAGATAATCTTCGAGTTTTTCGCGAAGTTCATCCATATCGAACAAATTGCTTAAAGACACGACGGGACCATATTTCTCACAACTTTCTGTGAGATCGTTGCCACAAATGAGCAAATCAGCAACCCCTTCATAGGCGCTGCCTACATCAGAGTGTTCTACAAAAACATCTTCGTAGCCCATTTCTTTCAATACTTTCTCCACGTTGGTTTTTACGATGAAGCTGCTTCCAAACCCCATACCGCAAAGAATCATGACTGAGTCTAATTGTTTCATACATGTGCCTCCTGTTTTTTGTTTTTTTAAGGATATTATGAATAGTTTTCAATAAGTTTTAAAATGGTTTCTCTGTCCTTTGCGCCCAGGAATGCTTCCATATTCTCCATAAGCATCTTTGACATCTGACTCAAGGCTTCCAGATGTTCGTTTTCGTTGCTTGCTGCAAGGGTGATGATGGCTCTAGCATAGCGGTCTTTTTCTTTACTGAAATTCACGGGCTCTTCAAGCATCAGTAAGGACATTCCAAGTGCCTTGGCACCATCTTCAGGTCTTGCATGCGATAAAGCGATCATTGGTGCGATGACTATGTAGGGTCCAATGGACTTGACATTGTCAATGACTTTATCGAGATATTTCCGTTCTATGATGTTTTTGTCAATCAATACCTTGCCACTTTCATAAATGGCAGCTTCATAGTTTTTGACAGATTTTTTGAATACGATATGGTCCTTTTTCATGACTTCGCTTAATTTCACTCAATCACCTCTTAGTAAAATTCATAACTGTATACGGTTACATTATAATTTTATATTACTATAATCCACGATGTATGTAAACTAATATAAATAAAATGGCTCTATTATTTAAATTCAAGCTTAACTGTTGTATAATTATTTTGACATTCAAATGGCTTTTTAGTGGGATTTTATTTATATAAAAGGTGCTTTATAGTATCAAATACTTCTTTAACTGTGGAATGTTTGATATAGTGAGTTTGGAAAGCAGGGAAAGCATGCCAATATTTTACATGATGATTTTGACGGTTCTGGCCTTTTTGGCCTTTATGCCGGTTCTGAAACTCTATCAGTATAAGGATTACGCACCCTTCAAAGCTTTGAGAGCGTTTGTGGGTGTTGTTTTCCTATGGACCGTTTTGATGATTTTCAAGTATCTCATCGTGCATTATTCCACAACCCTGGCGTATTATGTGCATCTTCTTGGCTACATTGCGGTTACGTCCACCATTATCTTGTTCATACGGACCGTATTTGATTTCATGGGCAAACCTTTCTCTAAGGCCGTCAATGCCTTGGCGTTTACTTATATAGGCATCTGGTCACTCATCGTTCTCACCAACGATTTGACCAACTGGGTGGTGCTTTCCAATGCGAGAGATATCGAAAGTATTTATGATCTGATAGATATGACGATTCAGCCTTTATTCGTTATTCATACGTTTATCCTATATGCATTGTCAGCCGGTGTGATAGTGACGCTTTATATCAACCTGATCAAAAGAAAGCGTGCCAATCTGTACAGGGTTCCGAGATTCTTTTTTGCGGCCAGCGTTCTTTTGACAATCGTAATCAATGGCATTCACAACTTCTTCTATACGTTTTTTCTCGATCCGAGCTTTGTTGCGACCGTCGTCTTATCCTATATTCTATATACCCTAATCTATAAACGGGATATGGGATTCATCCTAATATCCGAGAGCCGGAAAACACTTATCAGCAACATGCGCGAAATGTTTTTCGTAGCGGATGATACCGACAGGATGGTGGATTGTTCAGAGGCGCTCAAGAAAAAGTTTCAAATTTCTAACCATGCTACGGTGGGTGAAGCACTGTCCAAAATCAAAGAAAAAGCCATTGTTTACAATGATATAGATGCTTTAAACGACAAAACCAGCGATTTGCCCTACCTTTATACCATTCACAAGACATTCACCCCAGAAAACTTCGATATAAAAGGCAATCTTTACTTGTTCTATGATGAAACGAACTTTGTAAAACTCGTAGGCAAACTAGAGTATCTGAGGTCTTACGATGAGATGACGGGCGTTTACAACCGCAATCATTTCGAGCGTTCCAAGGCACAACTGTTTAAGACCTACAAGCACTTTGGGGTAATTTCAACGGACGTGAACGGACTCAAGCTCTTCAATGATTATTTCGGACATAAAGCGGGGGATGACCTAATCATTCGGTTTAGCAATATTTTAAAAAAAGCTACACAAGACTACGAAGACATTAGCATAGTTCGTATGGGTGGGGATGAATTTTCCGTGTTTGTCGGCAATGCGAACAAGGAAAAAATCAATGCCATCAAGCAAGCCATTCTAAAAGCGACCCAACACAAGGACCCCCTCAAGCGAATCAGTATAGCCATTGGTACGGCCATACGAGCCGATCACGAAAAAATCGACACAGCCTTTTTAAAAGCCGACAATGAATTGTACGAGATGAAAACCGAATCCGCAAAAGAACATAAGGACCAGTTTATAAAGGCTTACCACGAACAATACAATAAATAAACCACGGATTTGAAACTATCCGTGGTTTTTTAATGGACTGACCATGAACCAGAGTACGTGCAATAGGGCAAGTGCCATAAATAGGGGCAGTATGATGATGGCAGGCACACCGGATTCACCCATGACCATGGCCACAATGATTTTCGAACTGAGTGCAAGCATGAGCAAGCTCACAAACACCATGGACACGTTCATGAAAAGGTACCCTTTGGTGTCCATTTTCACCGCCTTGTAGCCACTAAGAAATACCCAGGGCAGGAAAAAGGCAAGATCGGCGCCTTGAACGACGAGCGTCGTGTAGTGATCCAGTGGTTCTGGAGTGACGGCTGGATCCATGATGGAAGGCACGATGACTGACAGCCAAAGCAACCCCATGAGGGTTGCAATGCCCATGAGGGTGAACCCACCTGAGGACGCCAGATGTTTCTTGGGGATAGCCCTGTCAACTTGCATTGTGAACAATCCATATAGCAAATAAAAAAGCAGATTTACCGATGCGCCGGCAAGCATTGCATAAACAACGAAGAGCTGGTTGTAAGTAGCCATGAAAAGATACAGGGTATAAGTCACAGCGATGTAGGCCACTACGCCTGTCAAAAAGACCGAGGGCTTCACGCTTGCCCTGTCATATTTAAATGCCGCAACCAAAAGCAACGGCAACGCGACAAACAAAGTCACGAGATCCTGAGCGGCCCCCTGATGTGCCATGACTTCGCCCATGTGCTTATATACACCGACTCCAAATAAGTTTACGACTTCCCCTCTATAGGTGATAACCGGGTAAGCCTCTGCGTCACCCAGAAAGGTCATGGCCCCTGAGAAAGATGCAATGAGCGTCAGCAAGGCAATGATGAGAATGGTGTAAAGCAAAAACGATTTCGACATGTGTGCCTCCTTTATTTCAAGTGCTTTTTCCTGATGTAGCGGCCGATAAACTTGATCAGATCAATATTGAAATCCTTTTCCAAAAGTTTTTTGTATTTATCGAAACGCGCTTTGTTGTCAACGGTTTCAAGTGCACAGTAACACCGGTACAAAGTCTCTTCAAACTCGTCTTTCATGTCCTTTTGAAAATAGGCGAGGCTCTTGAAATAGTAAAACATGTGAAAAAGATAGTCCTGTTTATAGTAGTTTCCTCGTTTCAAAGCGATATCCGAGAGTTCTAAAACCTTGTCCATATCATTTTTAAGACCATGCGCCTTTGCAAGGCGCATGAGTATGATGGGGTGAATCATATCGTTTCCCCCACTCATGATCATGTCCTTGTTTTCGTAGTACAGAGTGAGCCTCACAATGATGGGCGTATGCGCTTTTTTGGGTAGAAAATCTATGAGCGTACTCATGATGAGCATTTCAATGTCCGTGAGATAATCCCTTTTTAAAATATCAGGGTAGTTAATCATGGACTTGATTTTTTCTGTTAGTGTTTCAGTGGTAATGACGCCGCTCTGGTGATCCCTGATGAGGTTGGCAAAATCATAAAACAAACGGCTTTCCTTGTCCAGAATGTTTTTATGCTTGAGTTGTTCGCTTAATGATGTCTGTTTCTTCACGTCACGGTTAACCACCGCATTATAGTACATGTTGATGATTTTGCTTTGTTCAAATTTTTCCTGCTCAATCTGAGCGATGAGTTTTCTTGTCGCGATTCCCAGTTTGTCTGAAAACTTTTCAACCGTCTGAAAGGCTATTTCTGATTCACCTTTGAGATAGCGATGGTACTGTCTCGAAGACACAACGCCATCAATGAATTCGGTTTGCGTAATGTTTCTGCCCAGTCGCAGGTTTTCAAGATGTCTTACGATGTCTGTGGATTTCATAGGGTCCCTCAATTCTTTGTCAGTTTGAAAGCAGTCGAGCGTTAAACGCAACGATTACGGTACTAAGTGACATGAATATCGCACCGATGGCCGGTGAGATGACAATGCCTATGGAAAATAGCACACCCGCTGCGAGTGGAATAGCCAAAATGTTGTACCCGCTCGCCCAGGCGATGTTTTGAATCATCTTCCGTTTGGTCTTGGTCGCGAATTTGATGAGGTTGAGTACGTGAATAGGATTGCTTTTGACAAGGATGATGTCGGCTGTTTTTGCGGCAACGTCCGTTCCTGATCCTATGGCAATCCCGATGTCGGCTTTGGTAAGTGCAGGTGCATCATTCACACCGTCTCCGACCATCGCAACACGTGCCCCGTCTTTTTGAAGATCCTCGATGACGGCATGTTTTTGATCCGGCAGTACTTCTGCGTAGTGGGTGTCCATTTCCAGGGTATCTTTCAAGGATTTGACCGTAAACTCATTGTCTCCTGAGAGAAGCACGGTCTTGATACCTTGTGCTCTAAGTCCTTTGATGGTAGCTTTTGAAGAGTCTCTTACGGCGTCTGCAAGCGCAAAGCTTCCTGCGAGTTTATTATCCACAACCAGATATACTCTGGTGGTCATCGCCTTGTCTTCAATGTCAGGCACATCGATTGATAAATCTTCAAGAGCCTTTGGACTGAGGATTTGTACGTGAGCACCATCCAGTGTCGCCTCGACGCCTTTCCCTTTCAGGACTTTAAAATTCTCAATTTGGAGAAAGTCGATAGTTTTTTCTTTAGCACTTGATACGATGGCTCTGCCTAGGGGATGTTCTGAACTCTGTTCGAGTGATCCGGCAAGTTTTAACAGTTCGTTTTCATCATAGGCCTCATCATGGACATCAACGGAACGCACTTTGAAATCGCCTTCGGTCAATGTCCCTGTTTTGTCAAATACGATGGTATCGATGGTACCGGCACTTTCAAAGGCTGTTCTATTGCGTATGAGAAGTCCGCTTTTCGCAGCCAGGTAAGTGGAACGTGCCACGACCAGAGGGGTCGCAAGCCCCAGTGCATGCGGACAGGTAATGACCATGACCGTTGCCATGCGCGATACTGAAAACGCAATGTTGCCACTCGTAATCACGAGCCAGACGACAAGTGTCGAAATTCCTACGCTCAGTGCAATATAAGTCAGATATTTAGCAGCTTTATCGGTAAGGTTCTGTGTAGACGATTTGGCGGCTTGTGCTTCTTCCACCATCGTAACGACCTGTGATAGATAGGCGTCCTTGCCTGTTTTGGAAATGGTAACTTCAATCGTAGCGTCTTCATTGATGGAGCCACCGATGACTTCATCGCCTTTTGCCTTGGTCACAGGAATGGCTTCACCCGTCATCATGGATTCATTGATGGCGGTCTTGCCTTTTTCAATGATGCCATCAGCCGGAATGCTTTCACCGACTTTGACAAGGATGCGGTCCCCTTTGTCAAGGGCGTTGACCGACACATCTTCTTGTTTGCCGTCTTTAAGCAAATGTGCTTCTTCGGGAATCAACTTGACAAGCGCGTCAAGGGCGCCGGAGGCGCTTTTGGTCGATTTCATCTCAATCATATGACCGATCAACATGACGTCAATCAGCGTCGCAAGTTCCCAGAAGAAATCACTGCCTTGCAATCCGAATACTGTGGCGGCGCTGTAAAAGAATGCCACACTGATTGCGAGGGCAATCAAAGTCATCATGCCCGGTGTCTTGGCCTTCAGTTCGCTGATTGTACCTGTGAAGAAAGGCCAGCCACCATAAATGAATACGATGACCGAGAGTGCGAGTAATAAATAGCTATCAAGAACGAATTCAACTGAAAAGTTCAGCCATGACTGTACAAGCGGTGAAAGGATGAGAATCGGAACGGTCAAAATCGTAGATACGATAAACCGTTTCTTGAAATCCTGAATCATCATGTCATGATGATCCTGGTGGTTCTCATGCTCCTCATGGTTCTCGTGTGTGTGTTCTGGCATTCTATCAACTCCTTGAATTCATTATAAAGCATGCATTGTGCGATGTAGAGCAATATACTTTGCACTGCGAACCGAGTTACTGTTTGTAGAGTTGCTTGTTGAAAAGATGGATACCGAGTATGCTCAGGGCAATTGAAAGTCCCAAGCCAAGACCAAGCGACCATAGAAGCGTATTTACAGTGGCTTCACCATTGATGAAATCCAAAGCGATTGTTGGTAGTTTGGTAGGCATGTACTTGAAGACTCCACTATCAATGGTGTTGAAAAGGCTTAAAACGAAGAAAAAGACAACACTGATGAGCATCGCCCAGAGCATCCTGGCGAAGATACTCACGAGCATCATGACAAGCTGTACGAAAAAGAGAATGAATACATAGAAAATAAACAGACTGCCAAAGAAGCGCCAGAACTCGAATCCTTCAAACACAAAAACCGTCGAATAAGCGAAAAAGAGGGCCGAAACAAACAGGCCAAACAGCCCAAGCAAATGAATAATAAGGGTTTTTGAGAGCATGTAGTGTACCCTTGAGACGGGTCTTGCGAAAAGCCACTGATCAATGCCTTTGGAGATGTCCTTGCTGAAGAAGGCTCCGGCTATGAACAAAAGCACCAAGAAGAATATTTGTTGCATGTTCGAGTAAAACTGCACGTAGGCGTCTTGCACCGTCGGTGTGGGAACATCGACGGTTTCAATGCCTTCTTGTGTCATGGCGTATTGCATGAGTTCACTCATGTAGCGCGCAGTCAACACGGACAAAGCGGCCAGAAAAATCCCTAGACCAATCATGATAAATATTTTGGTCGTTTTGTGCATATACAAAAAATCGTATTTAAGCAGTGCTTTCATCGTCAGTCACCTCAATGAACAGTTCTTCCAGTGTTTTTTTCTCTTCTTTGAACGTGCGGACTTCGATGTTGGCTTCATGCAATTTTTCAAACAGTGTAAAGGGCTGGGTATCACCCAGTTCAATTCTTAGCATTTCGTTTTTAACACTGACGTTTTTAAGGGTCTTGAGGGTGTTTAAAACCTTCTTGGTCTCTTCATTCGAATGATTGGTCACAAGCGTGTGCTGTGTGGTTTCCCTGTTTTCAAAAAGCTTGTCCGTACTTTTTTCAAGCAATACCTTGCCTTTGTCAATCAGGCCTATTGTGTCGCAAACTTTTTCAGCATCTTCCAAAATATGGGTGGAATAAAATATTGTCATGGATTTGGAAAGGGCTTTGATAAGTTTCAGGATTTCCATTCGACCGACCGGGTCAAGCGCACTGGTCGGCTCGTCCATGATGAGAAATTCCGGTTTGTGAATCAAGGCCTGGGCGATGGAGAGTCTTTGTTTCATACCACGTGAAAACCCGCCAATTTTTTGCGTGTTGTCTTTGAGACCGACGAACTGCAATACCTGACTTACCTGCTTTTCATGATCGATCGGTGTGTTTTTACTGAGTTCTATGGAGGTTTTTAAAAACTCTTTGGCGCTCAGATATTTGGGAAAGACCGGAGCGTCAGGGACATAGCCTATCTTGTCCTTATATAGAAAATCTCCGTTTTCAACTGGAATTCCATCGAACAGGATGTTCCCGCTGTCTCGTTTTATAAAATCGAGAATCAATTCGATTGTGGTGGTTTTTCCGGCTCCGTTTTTACCGATAAACCCGTAAACTTCATTTTTCCTGACGTTGAGGTTGATACCTTTGAGTGCTTCGATTGTGCCATAAGTCTTTTTCAAATTCGTAATTGATAGCATTACTCATCGCTCCTTCCGGCAAGTAAGTAAAAGATCCATCCAAAACTGATTAAAGCCACAACAACACTCCAGAACCATTTCGGAAATGCGTTGGTCTTTCTGTCTTTCTTCCAAATGTCAATCAATGCATACACTCTCAGTGCCAGTTCAACCAAAAGCACCGGCAGCAATATTGGCCATAACTCAATGAAGCGTTCCATAATCATCCGCCTTTCATCAAACCTTATCAATTACAATTGTACCAGTTTTTAACCACGACACCAACAAAATAAAAAAAGTGACTTTCGTCACTGTCTGCTTTTATGAATGGCGTTCCGGAGGGGATTCGAACCCCTGACCTACAGCTTAGGAGGCTGTTGCTCTATCCTGCTGAGCTACCGGAACAAAAAGGATGTTAAAAATGGCGTTCCGGGCGAGATTCG
>JAGYML010000037.1 GCA_018400615.1 bacterium
ATATTTAAAATACTGTCAAGCCCCATTACAAGAAGGAGGATGGCAACCAGACACTGAAACATCCGGTTGTTGATTCTACCAAGGACGCGCATGCCGATCAGGGAGCCGATGACAACAAACGGTGTAAAGACTGCCGTATAGGCAAGCGCTTGAAGCGGATAGTCTCCAAATATGAGAAAGCTTGTGATCGCACCGATGTTGATGGCGAAGAAATAAAGCAGGATGTTGAGTCTGAAAGACTCTTTTTTTAGAGGCGTGTTTGAGAAGAAGATGAGTACGGGCACACCGCCTGCCCCTATAAGGGTGTTTAAAATGCCGCCTAAGCTACCGATTGGTATGAAGTAGGGCTTATAGCGTTTGATGGAGAAATTGAAGCCTATGAGCTTGTTTAGGGCTGTGAAGACAAGCAAACTTCCAAGGATGATACTAAAGATGCGTGCATCGACATACCCCAGGAAAAACCCTGTCCCTACCGCAAAGACAAACCCACTGATGATGAGTGGACTCAGTGATTTGAAATTGGCGAAGGTGAAGTTCTTCTCTTTGATAAGAATGAAGAAGTTGAGCATCAGATTGATGCTTACGATAATGGGTCTCGCTTCTGCGGGACTGAAGAAGAACGCCGTGAGTAAAGGCATCGCGAACAAGGCTGTGCCGAAGCCCGCGATGCCTTTCATAATGGATGAAAAAAGTAAGATGAGTCCGCCGAGCATGATGATTTCAAGGGTCATAGGTTGTGCCTCCCATGCTCTTTTTGAAGGCGGCGCTTGATGTCTTTTTCTTTCAGGTCTCTTCGCTTGTCATATTTCTTCTTACCACGGGCAAGCCCGATTTCTAATTTGGCCCTGCCTCTTGAAAGGTAGACTTTCGTAGGGACGATGGTAAGAGAATCTCTTTTGGTCTTACTTCGCAGTTTCACGATTTCGCTTTTGTGAAGCAGAAGTTTACGTTCTCTTGTTTCTTCGTGGTTGAACTGATTGCCCTGTTTGAATTTCGCGATGTGCATATTGATGATGAAAGCTTCGTTGTTTCTTGTAGTACGTACGTAGGCATCAGAGATATTGACCCTACCTGCACGGATGCTTTTGATTTCCGTACCGGATAAAACGATACCCGCTTCAAAGGTATCTTCTATGAAGTAATCATGGTAGGCTTTTTTGTTTTTGGAAATGATTTTCATATCAATCACCTTTTGCGAGTTTGAAGTCTATTTCACCGTCGAAGACATTGACACCTGCGACTTCGATTTTAATCGCGTCGCCCATGCGGTAGACTTTGTTTTTGTGTCTGCCGATCATGGTAAGCAGGTTCTCGTCGAATACGTAATAGTCATCATCAAGATTGCTGATGTGCAAGAGCCCTTCAATGGTATTGCCTAGCCCCACGTAAAGGCCAAATGAGGTAACCCCTGCAATGTGGCCTTCGAAGGTCTCTCCGACCTTGTTTGTCATGTATTCGGCTTTTTTCATATCGAGCACGTCACGTTCGAGTTGAACGGCTGTTTTTTCTGTGTGCGAGGTATGGGTGGCGACATCGTCGAGTATGTTTTCATAGTGGCGTACGGTATCGCTTGTCTTGTCGTTTTCAAAGAGGTAGGTTCTAAGGAGCCTATGGACCATCAAGTCAGGATAGCGCCTGATGGGTGAAGTGAAATGCGTATAGTGGTCAAAGGCGAGGCCGAAGTGACCAATCGAATCCTCAGAATAGACGGCTTTTTGCATGGTCCTGAGCATCATCATGTTGATGCCTTTTTCACTTGCAGTATCTTCAACTTTCTGTAAAAGCTTTTGAAGCGCTTCATGGGTGATTTTCTTCTCCGCTTTCACCTGGAAGCCGAGTGCGTTGGCCATGGTGAGCAGTTTTTGGACCTTCTCTTCATCGGGTGTATCATGCACACGGTAAAGGAAAGGCAATTTCTTGTCATAGATATGCTTCGCCACCACACGGTTCGCAAGCAGCATGAACTCTTCAATCATCTTCTCGGCTTCGCCGCGTTCCTTGGTCGTTACGTCAACGGCTTTCTTGTTTTCATCAAGGGTGATGATCGGCTCGTCGGTTTCGAAGTTGATGGACCCTTTTTTCGTACGGGATTTATAGAGTTTTTTTGCAAATTCTCCAGCAACATCCAGCATCGGGGTGAGTTCGCCGCGTTTGTCGCGGGCCTCTTTGTCACCGCTCAAGATGGTGTTCACTTCATCGTAAGTGAACCGTCCGTGTGAACGGATGACGCTTGGAAATACTTCATAATTGAGGACTTTGCCTTTGGAATCGACCACCATCTCACAGCTCATGGCAAGTCTGTCGACATCGGGCATGAGTGAACAGAGGTTGTTCGAAAGGTTTTCAGGCAGCATCGGAATAACGCGGTCTACCAAATAGACTGAGGTTCCGCGTTCGTATGCGTCCTTGTCCAGTGGAGAATCCTTCGTGACGTAGTGGCTTACATCCGCAATATGAACTCCGATATAGTAATTGCCATTGTGGGTTTTACTGACTTCGATTGCATCGTCGAAGTCTTTGGCGTCTGCCCCGTCAATCGTGACGATTGGACGTTCGCGGTAATCGCGTCTGCCTTCGTAAGACGACTTATCAATGGTCTTGTATTCCTTGGCCTGATTAAGCGCTTCTTCACTGAATTCTACAGGGACCCCGTGTTTCATGACCTTGCTTTCGATGTCCACGCCGGCATCATTCATATTTCCGATGACGCGTGTAACTTTGCAAAGCATGCGGTTTTTCTCAGCGTATGAAGTGATCTTCGCCTGCACCTTGTCGTGAGGTTTCGCACCGTTCAGTCCATTTTTGGTAATCAGGATGTCAGCCTTGACGCTTTTCTTGTCACTGATCAGGTAGTGTTTGTTGCCTCGTTTAAGCACTGTCCCAATCAAATGCGTCGTATGACGTTCAAGTATTCGGACGACCTTGCCCTCTTTTTTAAAGCCTTTTGGGCTTTTGTCAACCTTCGCGAGCACGTGGTCTCCGTCCATGGCGTCTTTGAGATTTCTCGGGGGAAGATAAATATCCTCTTCATCCGAATCGTCAATGGTTAAAAACGCGAACCCCTTGTCCTTGACATCGAGGATGCCTTTGACGAAGTTCGTGAATTCGATTAAAGTATACTTGTTTTTGGCGTTCGCAATCAGATACCCGTCGTGTTCAAGGGCGTTGACCGCCTTGGCGACTTCCTTGAACTCCTCACTGCTCTTTGCATCGAGCGCTTTGTGAAGTTCGTGGATCGAGTACTTCTTGCCGTTTTCATTTTTTAAAAATTCAATGATTTTTTCTTTCATGTGTTGGGACCTCCTTTATGAGAAAAAAAGACACTTAAACATAAGTGTCTTAAATCATGGCCCATATAGCAATTGCTATGAAAAGTACGGAAGTGGTTAAAGTCGCACGACTCATGAAAAGTTCGAATCCGCGTTCTTTCTGATGAGAGAACAATTCCGATTTTTCTCCGCTAAATGCGTTGGCAGCGTCGTCTTTGGAACTTTGAACGACAACCAGGGTGATTAAGACCACCGAAACAATGATAAGTAGAATATCGACAAATCGCAGCATAGTGTTAGCCTCCTAAATTGATAATGCAAGATATATGACATAAGATACAATGATGGTGATACTTGGTAATGCGTATATGGCCTTATTACGTGGGGGTTTCCTCACTAAGGCGACCAATACTATTATAGAGTTAACAAGCCCTAAAATCAAGAGTAAAGACATATTTTTAAGGACTTCAGGGTCATCTCTTAGAACCCCGAAAATATCCATGTTGCCGTTGATGAAATCCACAAGTGCGATAATGAGAATGTTGAAGGTATTCGATCCAAGCACGTTGCCAAGGGCAATATCGTAACTTCTTCTTTTGAAAAGCGTATAGACGGCTGTCAGCTCAGGCAAACTCGTTGCAATGCCTAGGAATATCGCGCCTCCGAATGACGCATTCATGCCAAGTTCCATGGACAGGTCATTGGCAATGACCGTCACGAAGTACCCTGAAGCGACAATGATGGCGGCAAAGAAAGTGAACCGAAGCAAAATAGTCTTAAGCGAATGCACCACTTCGACTTTTTCCTTTTGCTGCAAGACTTCACGGTTCATGTTTCTGATTGATAAGACATAAATAATGATAATAAGCAGCGATATCAGACTGAAACTGAGTCCCATGCTGATTCCGAAGATGTCAAGTCTGAGCCAGCCCATACGCATCATGAGAATGGGCAATAAAAACACAAGGTACATTGCAAGGATTGACTGAGAGGTTTTTATGCCACTGTGGGTTTTATTGAAGAACAGATGTTTGATAAAGAACAAGTCCGCACTTGCAAGTATGAGCAGATTGAACATGTTGCTTCCAAAGACATTGCCAAAGGCAAGCCCTGGATTGTTCAGGCTGAGTGTGGACGTGAGCGTAGTGATAAGTTCAGGCAGACTCGTGACAAGCGCCAGCAACACCCCGCCAAGAAGGGCCCCACTGATATGGGTTTTGTTATCAAGTTCATCGATGTAATTACTGGCTTGATTGGTCGCAAAAATGGTGATGGCGGCAAGTACGATGTATTGGATAATCAAAAGAGCCATTGGCCATACTCCTTGTCTTTATTGAATGTCAAAAAAATAACATCCTAAAAGGATGGATTTCTAGAAGCATTATACCACAAAAGCGTGGTTTGTGGAAACAAAGCATAAAAAATCCCGCAGAATAATTTCTGCGGGACTTTGAATGCTATTTCAAGTTGTAAAATGATCCTTTGCCACGATAAACGGCAGTTTCGCCAAGTTCGTCTTCAATGCGTAGCAATTGATTGTATTTGGCAATACGGTCGGTTCTTGAAAGAGAACCGGTTTTGATTTGACCCGCATTGGTCGCAACCGCGATGTCTGCGATAGTCGTATCTTCTGTTTCACCGCTACGGTGTGAAATAACAGCGGTATAACCAGCTTTCTTGGCCATTTCAACAGCTTCAAACGTTTCAGTCAATGTACCGATCTGGTTGACTTTGACGAGGATTGAGTTGGCCACGCCGTTGTCAATCGCTCTTTGAAGTTTTTCAGTGTTGGTGACAAGCAAATCGTCTCCGACAAGCTGAATTTTTCCACCGAGTTTTTCAGTTAGGACTTTCCAGCCTTCCCAGTCGTTTTCGTCTAAGCCATCTTCAATTGAGATGATTGGGTATTTGTCGACAAGTTCGCCATAAAAATCACTGAGTTCAGTGGCAGTCATTTTTTTGCCTTCACCGGCAAGGTCATAAACTTTCTCATCCGCTTTGTAGAATTCGCTTGAGGCGACGTCCATCGCGAGTTGTACGTCTTCACCAGGTTTGTACCCAGCGTTCTTGATGGACTCGATGATGACTTCGAGCGCTTCTTCGTTTGATTTGAGGTCAGGTGCAAATCCGCCTTCGTCTCCAACTGCGGTGTTGTAACCACGGTCTTTGAGGACGGCTTTTAGGGCGTGGAAGACTTCAGCGCCAACGCGTAAAGCTTCTTTGAATGAAGGCGCGCCTACAGGCATGATCATGAATTCCTGGAAGTCTACATTGTTGTCTGCATGTGACCCACCGTTTAAGATATTCATCATTGGGGTTGGGAGGTCTTTGGCTGCGAATCCACCGAGGTATTGATACAGTGGCTGTCCTGTGTATTCAGCAGCGGCACGTGCCACGGCCATAGAAACACCAAGAATTGCGTTCGCACCGAGTTTCCCTTTGTTAGGGGTCCCATCAAGTGCCATCATCGCACGGTCAATCGCGACTTGATCAGTTGCATCGTATCCGACGATTTCAGGCGCAATTTTTTCATTGACGTTCTTGACAGCTTTCGTGACACCTTTTCCAAGATAACGGTTTTTGTCATCATCTCTGAGTTCTACGGCTTCGTGTTCACCTGTTGAGGCACCACTTGGTACAATGGCACGTCCAAAGGCTCCTGAGTCTGTGAGAACTTCTACTTCAACTGTAGGGTTCCCTCTTGAATCGAGTACTTCTCTTGCGTAAACATCGCTAATGTAAGGCATAGTTTATTCTCTCCTTTAAAATAGTGTTGATTTATTTTTTCTTGGCAATCAATGATTGCCCTGTCATGGAATCGGGTTGATCGATGCCCAGGTATTCAAGCATCGTTGGGACCAAATCACCCAGTACGCCGCCTTCACGGATTTCAATGGCGTTGTCTGTGATGATGAGTGGCACAAGACTTGTGGTATGAGACGTTTGTACGCCACCTTTTCCATCAATCATTTTCTCAGCATTGCCGTGGTCGGCTGTTACAAGGGATACGCCGCCCATCTGTTCAATTTTCTCAACGACTTTTCCAGTGCAGTCATCGGTGACTTCCACAGCTTTTCTAGCAGCTTCTATATCACCCGTATGGCCCACCATATCGCCGTTTGCGAAATTGAGAATTACGGTATCAAGTTCCCCTTTGTCAAGTTCTGCCAGAACTTTGTCTGTAACTTCATAGGCACTCATTTCAGGTTGCATATCATAGGTTGCAACTTTTGGTGAGGGCACCATGATTCTTTTTGACCCTTCGATTTCACGGTCTTTTCCGCCATCAAAGAAGAACGTGACGTGGGCGTATTTTTCAGTTTCCGCAATGCGAAGTTGCTTGAGGCCTTCGCGGCTGATGACGTCGCCATACATGTCGTCTAGTTTTTGTGGTCCGAAGGCGACTGACCCTTTCACATTTTCACTATAGTGCATGGTTTGCACGAAGTGAAGGTCCTTGAACTCCTTGGTGTCTTCAAGATCGGTTTTATCAGGGTTGGTAAGGGCTGTGGAAATCTGAATGGCACGGTCGGGTCTGAAGTTCATGAACACGATGGAATCTCCGTCTTCCACAATACCGTCGCCATCGACACTGAAAGGAATCACGAATTCATCCTGTACGCCTTCTTCATAAGAGGCTTTGATGCCTTCAACAGCCGTATCCGCCTGGTTCCCTTTAGCTTGTGTCAGTATGTCGTAGGCTTTCTTGATGCGTTCCCAGCGTTTGTCGCGGTCCATGGCGTAATAGCGTCCGTGAACACTGGCGATTTTGCCCACACCGATTTCTTCCATGTAGGCTTCAAGTTCTTCAATGTAATTGATGGCACTTTCCGGAGGCACGTCGCGTCCATCTAAAAATGCATGGACATAGACATGGTCGATGCCTTCCGTTTTTGCAAAATCAAGCATGCCTTTGTAATGTTCAATGTGCGAGTGCACACCCCCATCACTGAGTAGACCCATGATGTGCAACTTGGATCCTTTGTCTTTAACGTGTGTAAGGGCATCTTTATACGCTTCGTTTTCCTGGAAGCTGCCATCCTTGATGGCTTTGTTTATGCGAGTCAGTGATTGGTAAACGATGCGTCCGGCACCAATATTCATGTGCCCTACTTCACTGTTCCCCATTTGACCTTCGGGGAGGCCTACCGCTTCACCACTTGCACGCAGTGCACTGGTTGGGTATTTTTTCATGAGTCGATCCAGATTGGGTGTATCCGCAAGGCTAACAGCATTGCCTTTGCCTTCTTCTTCAAGTCCCACTCCGTCCATGATAATCAGGACAACTGGTCGTTTCATATGTATCACTCCTATCACATAAATTATAACAACTTTAATGGGTCTTTAACAGTAAAAAGGCATTATCGTAAGCGTTTACTTGCTTAAACGGCTTAAAACCATGTTTAGCCATTTCAAAATGGCTTCAAGTTTTGTATAATATGTTAAGAAAGAGAGATGATACCATGTTAAGAAAAATCAACAGACACCTTAAGAGCAAAATCGGTAAAACCCCACCAAACTACAGTGTTCCGGATTTATGGACGGAATCTGTTAGCGATAAAGCCTTTTTGAACTACATCAGTGATGGGGAAGCCTTGGTTGACCCTTACGCGTTTTACAGCGCATTGATTGAAACGAATTTCATCGAAAATGAATTCAAGACAGCCACGCCCCTCTCAAAGAGAAAGCAACACCATAAAGTCGGAGGCGACTGGCTGAAAGAAAGTGTCATTTATTCCTCCATGGTCCGCACAAGCGGTGCCTGGGACAACGACCGTAACGGCAAACTGGATGAGAAAAACGCCTACGGATTCAAGGAAACCGGAACTTTCCTCAAAATGATGGCCGTACTTCCCATGCTAAAGAGAATGGGTATAGACACGGTTTACATGCTTCCCATCATGGAGTATTCGAAGAAACACAAAAAAGGCGATCTCGGCAGCCCTTATGGCGTCAACGACTTCTTTAAACTTGACGACGCTTTGAAAGACGATTTGTTAAGTGATTCCTTCACTGTCGAAGAGGAATTCAAAGCCTTTGTAGATGCTGCGCATACACTTGGACTGCGCGTGGTCATCGACATCATTCCAAGAACCAATGGCATTGACAGTGAACTCATTCGTGAACACCCCGATTGGTTCTACTGGATTAAAGCCAGTGAGAAAAAACACTACAAGACACCTTGGGTAGAGGCCTACAAAGAAGCGAAAGCCCCCATCCCCAAAAGAATGGAAACCGTATATAAGGATAAAGATGTCCAACGACACATCGACATGTTTGAACACAACCCAAGAGAAAAAAATCCTGAACTGTTTGAAAAGATCAAGGATAGCGACGACATCCTCGACGCAATCGCTGAGACCTTTGACCTTACAACGGCCCCGGCCTTCAGCGACAACATCAACGACCCACAACCGCCTTGGAGTGATGTGACTTTCTTCAGAATGTACCTCGACCATCCAAGAGAGACACGCCAATATCTGGATACCACCGACCGTCCACCCTACATGCTTTATGACACCATCAAGTCCAACCTCTATGAAGGCGACGTCCCTAACGAAGCGCTTTGGAAGGTTCTTGAGGACGTAGTGCCATTCTTCCAGAGAAACTATGGTATTGACGGAGCGAGAATCGACATGGGGCATGCACTGCCAAGACCCCTCCTTGATAGAATCATCAGTAAAGCAAGAAACCATGACCCTGACTTCGGCTTCATCGCTGAAGAACTCGATATGCGGTATGCTGTAGACGCACGCGAAAAAGGCTATAACATCATTGTAGGGAACGGCTTTATGATGCAACATCGAATCTTCGAAGGCAAAGCCCAAAAATTCTACCGTGAAGCCAAAGATCTCTTCGCCCCAATCCTTGGAGCGAGCGAAACCCACGATACCCCGCGCATCGCTTCTCGCCATGGCGGCAGACGTCTGTCAGTCGCCCTCACTGTACTCAACATGTTCATGCCAAGAGGGGTGCCTTTCATAAACGCCGGACAAGAAGTCTTTGAAAAACAACCCATGAACCTGGGCCTTGATGCAACGGACGCCGACCGTAAGCATCTTGATTTGCACGACCCCTATTACAACAAGCTTGCTCTGTTCGACCCCTACCAGCTCCATTATACGGAAACTGGCAGACACCTGTTGCCTGCTACCATGCAAAAACTCATGCCACTCAGAAAACAGTGGCTTGAAAAAATCGTTTCAGGGGATGATGTAAGCGTCATCGAAGAAGGTGTCACCTTCATCGGCTACATTTACACCTTGAATGACAAACGTTTGATTGTGCTTGCAAATCTGAATCCGGATTTCCATTTTGAAAGCAGAATGGAAAAACCGATAAGCCTTTATGGCTACGATCTCACAAAAACCAATTTGCTTTACTCCACCCACTTTGAAGGCAAGCCTTTGAGCCTCTGTGATGAACAGGGACGCATGCACGTATGGCTTGACGCCAACGAAGTCAGAATCTATGAAATCTAACACGCTTCTATTGAACGGCTCTCCAAACAGGGAAAGCAAGTCCATGCGACTGGCCTCTGAATTAGTGGATTTGAAAGACATTGAAATAGTCAATGCCTATTCCATGAGCCTGCAGCCCTGCACGGACTGCGGTCGTTGCATAAAGCAACCTGGCTGTATGTTTGACAATGATGACGCCACTCGCTTCATTGAAACCTTGAAAGACACTGATACCCTGATCATAGTTTCCCCCATACACTTCGGTAGCTTTTCAAGTGAAGTCGTCACTCTGCTTTCCAGGCTTCAAACCCTTTTTAACGGGAAACATACACGTAAAGACACCCGCCCAAAACTCAATAGTCTCAAAGTCATCACGACCGCTGGGGCCAACAACTCAAGTATGTTTCAAGGCGCAAAATTAACCTACTCAATACTTAAAAGTCTTTTTGACCCTGAAACCTCTGAATTCATCTCACTGAAAAATTCCGATGCCTTGAAAGACTCCACCTCTTTAAGCCCTTACGTCTCCATCGAGACCTGATTCATTTCAATTGAAAAAGGATTTTCCCCTCAACAGGAAAATCCTTTTTTTTGATTGATGATACACGCTCTATATTTTACGTTCCATCTTAAGAAATTCGAACGTACTGCCATTGGTTTTCTGCATAAAAGTATCCATTGCCTTGAACCCGACCTTTTCATACGCTCTGATTGCGCGCTTGTTGAAAGTCGCGACTGAAAGCTCAATTTTTTCTGCAAAAAAATTGTTTTTGATAAAGGATAAAATGCTTTCTAAAAACGATTGTCCTTTTCCTTGTCCAGTCATCGAAGGATGCATGCCAAGTCCCAGATTAATGGTCGTATCATT